>CALUWB010000001.1 GCA_944324375.1 Candidatus Gastranaerophilales bacterium
CATCGTGCTGTCTAGCAGTCAGTGATAATAATCTTGCTTGTGATGATGACATTCCCATTTGAATCGATTCCCTATAACTCGTACGTTAAAATGTATACTCTTGTTTTAACGGCATTATAGGGTATTTTCTTTAAATTATTATGCAAAAAATTTACATTAATTTACATTTCTAATTCGTTCTTTGCACCAGTCATTTCACATATTTGCGTAGCCCAATTTCTTATTATTTCATCTTCATCCAATTCATATGAAATTGGGTTACCAACTTTTATTGTCATATCTTTTTCAAAAGGCTTTTTAGCATAACCTGAAAATCCACAAATTCCAATAGGTACAATATCAAATTTTGCTTTTTTAGCTATTGTTACAAATCCTTTATGAACAGTTGTTATTGTATTATCTTTAGATATCTTTCCTTGAGGGAAAATACCTAAAGACCAATCTGTTTTTAATAAATCAAATACAGTCTTAAAAGTTGCAATCTCTGGAGTTTCCCTATTAACTGCAAAACCTCCTAATGATATTACTAAAAATCTTAATAACCAATTTTTATCAGTAAAAAGCTCTTGTTTTGCCATGTAAGCAATTCTTCTCATAACTGCAATAGATATGAAAGGTGGATCTAAATATGAAACATGATTACCTGCAAATAAATATTTTTTATTTTTATCAATATTTTCACGACCTTCAACCTTAACTTTATATAGTAACTTCCCAACAGGTATAACTACTATGTATAAAAATAAAATATAGTATAATGACTGCCAAAAACCATATTCTTTTGGATAACGTCTATTGTAATTTCTTTCTTCCATACTTCAATATTTCCTATATTCCAACTATTCTTCATTTGGGATATATTTATATCCTGTAAGCTCTTCAATAGATTTTCCCCATTGTTCAACCATTCCATCAACATCATTTGAACAAGGTATTAATTTCCCAATATTTACAATTATTTTGCCAGTAAAAGGCCAACGATGAATTTCTTCTGTACCTGTTATACCTATTGGTAAAATATTACATTTAGTAGTTTTAGCTAAAGAAGCAAAACCTTTTTTTACATCACTAATTTCTCCAGGAGCTTGTCTGGTACCTTGAGGGAATAATGCTAATACCCAATTAGTTTTCTTTAAAGCCTTAACAGTTTTAATAGTAGAAACCCCGAGTTTTTCTCTATCAACAGCAAATGCACCTAACCAATCAAGCCACCAACGTAAGAAAATATTTTCAAATAACTCTTTTTTAGCCATATAAGCAACACCGTGTGGCATTATTCCACAAATCAATGGTGGGTCTAATGTTGATAAATGATTTGCAGCAATAATAAAATCACTATCTTTAGGGATATTTTCTTTACCTCTAACTTCTAAACGGTAAACAAGTTTATAGCGAACCATATAACCAACACTTGTTACTAAATATAAAAATATTCTACGCCAGATATTAAAAAAGCTTGCATCTCTTAATGAATATTTATTTGCTTCTGTTTTTTTTGTTTCAACTGACATTTTTACCCCTCTTGATTATTTATTATACTATAAAAATTTTTTATCATATAATATAGTAACCAGTTGGATAAAAGTTTAATGGAGATAGCTATGAATAAAATACCTACTTGTGAATTGGAAAATGAATTATTTAAAAGTGTTTTTGACAAAACACCTGATTATATTAAAAATTCAAAATTAATGGATTTTGATAATGAAAATGAATTTACATTTACATTAACAAAAGAAAATCTATATCCTTATGATGCTCAATCAAATCCTTCAGGACTAAATTTAATTGAATGGTTTGAAAACTATTCAAAAGAAGCAAAAGTATCAACAGCAGGGATTAGGGGACCACAAAATATTTTATATCCTCAGGATACAAGATTCCCTATTAACCTTGTAGGTATAGTTTTAGCAACTTTAGCTAAAGCTCTAGTTCTTAAAGAAAAATATCCAAATAACACAATAATTAAATTAGCAGGAAGCGAAGTAAGATATAATTCTGCCCTTTACCTTGATGCGATTGCAAGAATACAAGCTGCTCAAGGGATTAAAACATTAACACCACAAGAAAGAAAAACAATTCCTATATGGCTTGCATCATTCTTGGCTTTTAAACTTGATTTAGTTGGTGGAGAATATATTACATCTAGTCATGGTATTTCTGTTAAAACAGCAACAAAAGATTTAAATTCACAAGGTAGTCAATTCTTACCAGAAGAATCTCTTGAATTCGTCAAAAAAATCGAAGAAATATTTGCTGAGATAGAAGAAAAAGGATCTTATACAATAAAAATTTCATCAAAAAATAATCCATTAATTGATGAATATATAATGGCAAAACTTAATGATGGAATTGATTTATATGTTGAATACTTAAAATCAGGAGTCGCAGAAAATTTATCTGATTTAAAGAAAATGAGAAACAAAATTGTTATTGAAGCAGTAGGAGGGTGTGCATATAGAACACTTAGCAGAGTTCTTGAAAGACTAGACATTGAAGATCATTTTGTTTGGAATAATACAGAAGAAGACCCTTTCTTCCATTCAATAGGAAAATATGACCACGACCCAAAAGGGAATAAAGTATTTTATGACTATTCTGTTGATGCTACAGTTCTAGCAACAAAACCTAACGGAGAAACTTTCTTCCCTGTAATAGATTCTATGCATTATGATAGAATTTTAGAGGATTGTCCTCTTGGAACAGCTGTTTTAATTACGGATCCAGATCATGATAGATTAACAATATGTGAAATTGAATGTGAAGGAAACACTCCAACACTTGATGAAGCAGGGATTTCATATATTAAATTAGGTAATGATAGAGTTCTTACTGTTTTCACTGCAAATCAAGCATTTTTAATGTTAATGGACTATAGAGCAAAACAGTTAAAATCACAAAATAAATGGAAAAATCATCCTAGATTTATGATAAAAACAACAGCTTCAGCTCTTTCTTGGGACGAATGGGCGAAACATAATGGAGTAAAAGTTGTAAATGTCCCTGTCGGCTTTAAAGAAATTGCAAACATTATGAAAAAAGTCGAATTAAAATTAAAGACAACTCCATATGATTCTATAAAAGTAGATGACGTTTTTGGAAATACTATTGATTTGGGAGTAAACCCAAGACTTATATTTGCCGGCGAAGAATCTGGTGGTATGATTATGGGTGCAGAAGACATGGTTAAATCATTAACCGGTCGTGAAGCTATTGCTATGAGAGAAAAAAGTGCAACAGAAGCAATAATTGTAGCATCTTCTCTTCTTGCTAAACTTGAATCTGAAAATAAAACATTATCTCAATATTTAATTGAAGTATTTGAACACAACAATATTAATTCTAAATTCGATACAAGAGTAGATATTGCATACTACAATGAATCAGAACCTGATATTGAAAAACTTAAACAAGCAAAAGTTGAAGGGGAAAAATTAAGAACTAAAAATGATTTATTCTTCTTATCACTTGCAATAGCAATTAAAGAAGGAATTGCAACCATTAATCAAGTAAAAGATGTTTTAAATAACGCATTTGAAAATCTTTCATTTGACGATTTAAAATCAGTTAAATTTGTTGGAGATGGAACTTATTTAGAATTTGGGAATAAATACATTGAAATAAGACCTTCAGGAACAGATGCTAAAACTAAAGCATACGGTGGAGGGCTTAACCTTGATGAAATAAATACTTTTGCTAAAGTTCTTGGCAACTATTCAGGGAATAGAACTGATTTACATAAAGAATTAATCCCAGAAGAATTTTACAATAATTCTAAAGAAACTGCGCTTAATTATTATTTAGAATTCGTTGACAAAGATGCCAACAATGAACAATTTGTAATCCCTGAGTATAAATTCTAATGGAGGAATACATATGCCAATAGCTATATATCCTGGAAGTTTTGATCCAATTACAAAAGGACATTTAGATGTTTTAGAAACTGGCTCAAAAATATTTGGGAAAGTTATTATAACGGTATCAAATAATATTAATAAAAATTCTTTTTTAACTGTTGAAGAAAGAATTAAACTTATTAAAGAAAGCGTTAAGCATCTTCCAAATGTTGAAGTAGACACTTTTGAAGGGTTAACTGTAAACTATGCAAAAAAAAGAAATGCAACAATTCTTTTAAGAGGTTTAAGAGCTGTTTCAGACTTTGAATATGAAATGCAGTTATCACAAACTAATAGTGAACTATCACCTGATATTAAAACTGTTTTTCTTATTACAAAACCTGAGTACAACTTTATATCATCAAGTACAGTAAAAGAAATCCTACTAAACGACGGGGACATAACAAAATTTGTACCAGAACCGGTTAATCAATATTTAGTTTCAAAATTTAAAGGATAAAAAATGGAAATAAAACCTTCTGTCAGTGGTATATGCAATAAGCTCAAGCCATTATACGATAGACAAATGTATAATACTATTGCAAATGACTTAGTTGCAGTAAATATGAATAAATTAGCAGCTGCAGGAAAAGTTATAAAAGGTTTTTCCTGCTATTTAGGGATGAATTCACCTGAAATCATAGAAGCTATAAAGATTGAACTTGCAAAATATAATTGTGAGCTTACAGACTATAAATGTTCTGATTCGAATAATATAGAAATTTCAGCAACAGCAATAGGAGAAAATACTTTCTCAAAAAAAACGGTTGAATCTGGAGATATAATAATTGCATTTAAATCTAATGGATTACATACTTCAGGTTTTAGTAGATTAAACTCTATTAAAAATGAATATCTTATCCCTACTTTTAACTACTATAATGAAGTAATTGATTTATTTGAAAAGGGACTAATTAAAGATGCTATTCCAATTACTCATGGGGTTGAAAAAGGACTAAAAAAAATAATTTCACAAGATATTATGTTAAATTTACAACATATACCTGAACAAGAAATTTTTAATGAACTAAAACAAGAATTTGGACAAAACATTTACACATATTTTAATGGAGGAGTTGGGTTCTGCATCGTTACAGATATGGCACACAAAGAGTTTTTTGCTGATAATTGTGCTAAATATGAGCCATTCGTTATTGGATACATAAAATAAAAAAAAGACTAATTGTCATGTGTATCAATCAGTCCTATATCGTTTATTTAATGTTTTACCACTTTATTATTTTTTTAAACTTAAATGTTGTCCTTTTACTTCTTCATATTGAGGATTTTTAGGGTCAATATTTTTAGTAAAGTTTTGTACAAAAACATGACCTTGTCTATCATTTTCAATATTTGGAGTATCAATCATATAAATATGAGCTCGTTCTGGGCCTAAATCAACTTTTACTTTATTGTTTTCAACTTGAATGAAGCTCTTTTCACCGTAGTTTTTAACTAGATTCTTCATTGATTGACCTTCTTTAATTCCAGGAACATCAATTTCAGCTGCAGAACGTCTATTTTTATTTAAATTTACAATTACAAGTGCTGTTTGACCATTCAAATGTCTTGCAAATGTTAAAACTTGATCATCTTTATCTTTACGTTTATCAAGTTCAATAAAAGAACCTTTTGTCATTAAGTCTTTTAAGTCTTTTCTAGCATTAAATGTACTAGTCATTACTTCACCAATTTCAGGAGCATCACCACCTGGTTTTCTAGAATAATTAAATATATCCATTTTATTCTTATGAACAGTCATAAAATGTTTACCATTATCAGAATCTGCATTTTTTACAACTTTATTAGCATACTGATAATCATATTTATCTCCAGATTGAATTCCATCTAAATAATATGGATTACACATTGGTAATGATGCTTGAACAACTGCAACCATTTTACAGAAGTTTTCTCCACCTCTCATCATTAATGATTCATCATCGTGTGTTGTAAATGAACCAATCAATGATTTTCCAACAGGTAACCTATGAGACATATCAAGATTTTCTAATACATAATCTTTTACTTCTTTTGCATTCTTCATTTCATGGAAAATATGGTATTGTCCATATATAGAATCAAAACCAGCTCTTAAAGAATCTTCAGGTCTATCATAAGGCATATTTTGTTGAGGTGACGCGCATTCATAAGTATATGCTTCTCCCAACCAAGCAAACTGAGGATCTTTTTCATGAGAATGAGGAATAACTATGTCCCAAAACTCAGTAGGTTTAGCTCTAGCAACATCTGAACGAATTCCATCAACACCCAAATCAATACAAGCATCTACATAATTTTTATGCATATCAACTAATGCTTTATTTAAAGTGCGTTTTGATTCATCTTCCCAAGGATTAAACATTCTAATATCTGTCCAACCTTCAGGAACTTTTGCTTCATTATTACGACCTATTGCCATTAATTCTGGATGTGCATTATACATATCAACAGATGCGCAACTTGGTAAATCTAACATTACCTTAATGTCACGCTTATGGCACTCATTTATAAATGCTTTAAATTGTTCATCTGGTGTTCTTGGATCATTTTTATCTATTAAGTTTGGATCTATAGCTAAATGCTTGCCATCATCTTCTAAGAATTTTTCAGGAGCATATAAAGAACCTGCTGTTCCCATTGCGTTAATTTTTCCTGTAGGATGAATTGGTAGTATATGCAAAGTATTAAATCCTTGTGCTTTTATTTCATCTAATCTATCTATTGCACTTAAGAATGTTCCACTTGTCTCTCCATCAGCTTTGGTAATCATATCGTCACCATTTAAATCTTTTGCTGTGAATGTTCGTGGTACGATACCTAACATTATTACTTCATTGTTTTGGAACATTTCTCTTAAATTATTCTTATAATTTGCAGGGGCAGAACCAACATCTGATACTCTTTGCACATTATTAACAACAGGCTTATTAATTCTTGATTGATTTTCAAGAAATTTATTAATTAAACCTGATTCAGATTGCTGAGCCTCAACATTTTGTTTAGGCTGTTCTTCTGTTTTTTTAAGGTTATTTAATTTTACTTTAATTAAATTGTTTGAACCTATGTTGTTAATATTGTCCATTATTTACCTACTTAGATGTTTGAACTGTTTTATCTTGTTTTCCAAATGCTAATTGAGATAATAAAGTTCCTGTTAATACTATACTACCAACAGTTGTCCACATTCTCAACCATTTATTTGAATTAAATTTTTGTTTCAATGCGTTATATAACATATTATCCGGAGTACAAGCTACTTTATTAAATTTTTCTACTGCTGTCTTTTGAGCATTAGGGAAAATATCTTTACCTTCAATATGATTTGGTAAAAATTCATTTAATGTTGTTCCCATTAAATTTCCAGTTTGTTTAGCCCATTTAGAAACTCTTTGAGCCATTGTTGTTTTACCATTAAATACTTCGTGAGACTCATAACCTAAAGCTGATTTAGTAGCATTAGATGTTTCTCCTGATAGGAATGTATGCCAAATTAAACCTTTAAAGAAACTTGAATTATTATGTGTTTCAAATTTTGTGTAAAAATCTCCTGAATGTGATGACATCAAAAGTTTTTTACCTTTTTCTATTAATGCTTTATCAAGTTTTGCATTTCCACTAAAACCACCATTACCTGCTTTATATTCTTCTGCACGTCTAAAGAAATCTGCAGTATGTAATAATCTCATATAAGCATTTTGAATACTTCCTACTCGAGCTGTTTTAATTCTTTGAAGTTTTGCATCTTTTACTGAACCAACAAAAACGCCATCAATATTTTCACCTGCAATTCTTTGAGATAAATTAAAGAATGGTTTGCTTTCTGTTCCAGTAATTCCATTTAATTCTGCTGCTGTATTATCATGGTTTCTTACGATACTATCTATAATTGTATCCATTGCTGGACGATTTCCTGATTTAACATTATCAAGTTTTTCATCTAATTTTGCCATTTTTTTAGAAATATTAGTTATAAATTTCTTATAACTATTTTCATTTTTAGCAATATTTTCTAATTTTCTAGTAAATAATTGAGCTGTTAACTCTTCACTAGATTTAGCTTCATTTAATTCTTTTGGAGATATATTCAATTCTTTTATTAATGTTTCAGTAACTTCTCCCCAATTATTACCTGCTAATGTTTCAGGAGCTTTTTCTACTTTAAAATGAGCTGCTGATGAAATTGTTTCATCAAATGCTCTATATTTTCTAATTGTTTGACCTGCTTTTGAAATGTAACCTGCTGTTTCATCTGATAATACTGCTGTTTTATGACCTTCAAAAACTGCATTTACTGCATCTGTTGCCATTTCTGAGATTACTTCTTTTCTTGATGCTCTAATTGATGAATTTTCATTAGTTGCTTTTTCTAATAATTCTCCTAATGACAATCTTAATTCTTCTGATTTTTCAGCAGATAAAATACCATTTGCAGGACGACCATTTTGATTCATAAAGTTATCTACATGCTCTGCAATTTTTTTAGTATCAAATATTGAAGCTGTATAACCTTCACCATATTTTGTATCAAGTTTTTTAGTTAATGTTTTAAAAATCATATTAACAGTATCGTCATTAACAACTGTTTGATTTTGACCTAGCATATAACCTAAATCCAATCTAGCTGCTTTTCTTGTTTGATTATCCAAACCTACTGTTAACGCATCTGATATTGCATCTATATCTTTTTCTGTTACTGATTTACCTATTTTTGATTTTAACAATGAATCTAATTTCTTACCTGATTCATTATCCATTTTTGTTGTTATAAGTTCATCTTCTAATTTTTTATCACCTGATTTATTATAGTTCTCAATTTTATTAATAAGTTTATTAACTTTATTATCAGATAATTTTTCAAAGAATTTCCCAACTGGTTTTTCTAATCTATTACAAGCCAATGCTGTCATTACAGGAGTTGCAACACCAGCTGTTAACATCCACAATGTATTATTTTGAACTGAAACTTTTCTTATATGTTCTTTTGCTAATTCATTTCTATCTTTTTCATTTTTATCAATACCCATTCTATCAGCAATATGACCTAAATCTTCAGATTTTCTTTTGCCTTTATATAAATCAAATGGGATATAATTAGGGTCTTGAGTTACATATTTTTTTCTACCTTGTTCATCAACATATTGTTTTCTGAAATTGAAACCGTGAACTAATTGAGCTGGCCATTGTAAAGCTACTTTAGGCCAAATTGCCATACTTGCTAAGAAAGCTCCAAAACCGATAAATTCCATTGCTTTTTGTTTTGGGGTTTGACGTCTTGTCATCAAATAAGTTGCAATTGATAAACCACCCAATTTCAAACCTAAATCATTTAATTTACCCAACTCATGGTCATTAGCTTTACCTGTAATACCTCTTTGTAATGATTTAGCTGTATAATATGTATCTTTTGCTAATTCTTTGGGATAAGTTAATAAACTGTTTTCTACTAGATAACCTTTCCCATCCAATGGAGTTAACAAGTTTTCTGAGTTTGAATCTGTTAAATTGTTATAATACTTCTTTGTTGTATTATTAACAGATGAAATACCTTGCCCAATATTATTTGCATAATTTTGAATTAAATTAGCCATATGTTAATCCACCGTAACTTTCTTATCGGAATCAATAACCATTTTTCTATCACCTGCTGTTTTTGCACCGTATATAGTATTTGCAGCTCCTAATATACTTAATGCTGCTGCAAAACCTAAAGCAAACTTACCAGCATGCTTATTGAATCCTTTTTCTGTAGCAGGACCTTTATACAATTCTTTTGAAGCACTTACAAAGTTTCGACCAAAACTTTTGGTTATACGCCACAAGTTTTTACCTGTATTTATACCTCTATCAACTATATTTATTATTTTATTTTCGTTTGGATTTGGAGTAAATCTTTTCCATGATTTTTTAGATAAAGCTCTAAAGAATTTATCCCAAGAATTTTGAGCTGCTAACATTACACCTACACCACCCCATACATAAGTAGATAAGCTTTTTGCAGTACTTGAACGGGATATTACATCTTTTATTAATGGTTTTACTTCTGCATCTGATGCTTCTAAATTTATACCTAAACCATTTTTCTTTGCAATTTTATCATAATAATAATTACGAGGTTTATCCTCTTTTAAACCATATAATTTATCATATCTTGGGAAATCACGGCTTTCAAAAACTTTATGCTGTTCAAACATTGGAACAGGAGTATCGTCTTTACTATTTGGAATTGTATAACTTACTTTTTCATAAGGCATTTCTGTATCAATACCTGTAGCCCATTTTACAGGTTTTGTTACAAAATTCTTTGATATACTTTTAGCAACACCATATAATAAAACACCTAAAGCTAGCTTATTACCACCAACTCTAGCACCTTTTTTATTAAAATTTGGGAACCAACTAGGAGCAGCATTGAATAATGCCATAAATGTTGCACTACCAAGAATATATGGAACTGATCCCATTGTTAAAAATTCATAAAATGTAGACTTTTTGTCGCCTTTTAACCCTTTTACAGGATACTCTGTAAACGCACTAGTAACTTTTTGAAATGTTCTCATTGCTTGTGTTCGTGGATTATTTGGTAATATTCGTGTTTCTTCTGGAATATGTTCTGGTGGAATATGCACATGAGGATATGGAGGACAAGGAGCAGACTTAGGTGTCAATGCTATTGTCGTATTTGCATTACTAGTATCAATTCCCATAAAATCACCAACTCCAAACTAACGTCTACAATTATAAAAAGAATGCTAATATCTTTTTTTTGCTATTAATTTAATACAAAATTTACAAATATTTACACACTTAAAACATCCTGTTTTTATATATAAAATAGCACGTATAAAAGGAATATACAATTGCCTGTAAACAAATATTAACAAGGGTTTTCAGTATATACTATTTATCTATATTTTTATTACTGTTTTATTTTTTATATGCGTATAAAAAATCTAAAACAGCTTTTCTTTGAGCTTCTTCTTTTAATGTAATTAAACTTTTTATATCCTTTAGTTCTACAAAACCATTCTTAACCATTAGCTCTGCAAACTTTGTATGTGCTCCATGTTTTTTTTCTTCTTCTTGCTGTTTTAAAATTATTTCTGTTTGCTCTTGAGATAATTTTCCTATTTTTTGGAAATATTCCCCTGTCATGCACTCTCCAGATATAAACATTGCTATAGCTAATACATTTATAGGTATGTCTGTCTTTATATATTGCTTGTTATAACAAAACATGAATAACTTTGAAATATCCTCCATTGAATACTTATTTTCTATTGACATTTCTAATATCGATAAATTATTTGCACAATTATATAAAAAATCATAAATATCTTGAGAATGATCCTCATTTTTCTTATCTAGTTCATCCATACCTAATTTTGATATTGTTGGTCTAAATATATGAAAAATCTTATCTTCATCCATAGAAATTAAATCTTCGCTTAAATATGATTCCAAATCTTTTTTTAAATAAACTAATATTACTTGTTTTACCCATAAAGGTAGTGAAGTCAATTCTTGAATAAAAAGTAAAAATATATTACGTTTCATATAAATAATCCTTTCTTTGTATGGTTTCCTTTATACAGATTATAGCATATAATAATAATGTAATATTACTTTTAAGGAATAAACATCATGGGAATGGATGGATTATCAATGGCAAATACTGGAATGCTAAGAGAAGCAACTTCTCGTGATTATTCCATGCAAACTGAAGAAACCATTTCTAAAAATGAAGAAAATAAACAAGTTGACCAAGTTTCAACTCAAATGAAAGTTAAAGAAGATGGACATAATTCTGCATCTAGAGAAAATGATAATCAAGAAAAAAATGAAAATGATGATAGCACAGAAGATAACAACGATGACGAAAGCAATTTGAATATATCAAAAGATGATTTAGACAATCATACTTTTTATGTTAAAATAACTAAAGATGGGCAATTATTTGAACTTTATGACAAAGAGTCTGATAGATTAGTTGAAAAAATAAGTGCCGAAGAAATTAATCAATTAATGTTAAAACTTAATATGGCGTCAGGAATATTAGTAAACAGGTCTGTATAAATGTTAAATCCGTACGTAAAAAATTTAAACCAATATAAAAATAATGAAATATTAACAGCAACACCTGAAAAGTTAATGATTATGCTTTATGATGCTGCTATTCAATTTTTAATTAAAGCAGGAAAAGCTATTGAAGCAAATAATCCTGAAGAAATATGCAATAATGTTATTGGTTGTCAAAAAATCCTTAGAGAATTTATGAAAACTATTGATTTAGAAAATGGTATTGAAGTTGGAAGACACCTATTTAGATTCTATGATAAATTAGTTAGAAAACTCTACCAAGTCAACAGACGAAGAGATACCGAAGCATTAGAATATGTTATTAATGAACTTAAAGTATTAAGAAAAACATTTCTTGAAGCTATTGATATTGCAGCTAAAGAAAAGGCTGAAAACATTCCACTTATTGACGAACAAGATGCATAATACTTAAGGGGATTCATGGCACAATACGATCAATTAATCATATTTTATAATCAACTTCTAAACATGGCTGATGAAATTCACGAGCTTGTTAATAAGGAAATGTACGATTTAATTCTTGATAAACTTAGTTATCACGATAAACTATTAATTCAAGTTAAATTAGCTAAAAAATGTGCTAAATTAACAGATAAAGAGCAAGAAGAAATTAATAGACTTGAAGATGAACTCAGAGAAAAAGAAAAAGAAAATATTGAACTTCTTAAAACGTCTATGACTGCAGTAAAACTTGAACTTGATAGAATTAAACTTAAATCAAAAGTTAAAAAAGCATATGGACAAATATATCAACACCAAGAACAAGGTTCAATTATTGATGTAGATGATTCATACAGACCAACAGATACTCAAACATAAAAAATGCTCTTACAATAAAATTTGTAAGAGCATTTTTATAACTATTATTATAAATATTAATATCTATAATGAGCAAATGCTTTATTCGCTTCAGCCATCTTGTGAGTATCTTCACGTTTTTTACAAGCTGCACCAGAACCATTTGAAGCATCTAATAATTCATTAGTTAATTTATCAATGAAAGATTTTCCACCTCTATTTTTAGCAGCAGCAATCAACCAAGAAGATGCAAGAGCAAAACCTCTATCAGCCTTAACTTCAATAGGTACTTGGTAAGTAGAACCACCAATACGTCTTGCTTTTACTTCCAATAATGGTGTAGCATTTGTTAATGCTTTTTGGAATACTTCTATAGGATTTTCACTAACTCTTTCTTCGATACGTTTCATTGTAGCGTAGAAGATTTTTTCTGCTAATGATTTTTTACCACGACGCATAATTCTATTAATAAATTTAGAAATATCTACGTTATTATAAATTGGATCTGGAGCTGGTACTCTTCTTTCAGGTTTAGAACGTCTTGACATTATTTCTTACCTCCCTTTTTAGCTCCGTATTTAGAACGACTTTGAGCTCTGTTAGCTACACCAGCAGTATCTAAAGTACCACGAACAATGTGATATCTTACACCTGGAAGGTCTTTAACCCTTCCACCTCTTATAAGAACAACACTGTGTTCTTGTAAGTTGTGACCAATACCTGGGATGTATGATGTAACTTCAAAACCATTTGTAAGTCTTACTCTGGCAACTTTTCTAAGTGCTGAGTTTGGTTTTTTAGGGGTTGTTGTATAAACCCTTGTACATACTCCACGTCTTTGAGGACAATTCATCAAAGCTGGAGATTTTGTTTTGTCTTTTAGCTTTTTACGTTCTTGACGTACAAGCTGATTCATTGTAGGCATTACCTATCTCCTTTTTTATTGTAACACTATCTTGAGCCGTCAAATCCAGCACGAAAATTTCGACTAAGATATTTCTATCTAACTACAACCATATTTTATTGTCAACAAATTATAATACCAAATTGGATAATTTATTTTTTTGTAAACTATGTAACAATATTATTATATTACGCAAAAGCATGGAAAAATTTTTCTTTATATATATATCAGTTAAAAATACTGAATTTTGTTCATCTAGAATGGAAAGGGGCGAAGAGCCCCTTTCTTTTTTATTATTTGCTTTATTACTTTTTGTAAAATAAATATATATAACTAGCAAAATTTCTTTATTTTCGACATTATAATTAAATGTGTAGGATAATTGGAGGTGTTTATGGTTAGTATTGGAAACTTTGGACAAGTTTTTAATAATACTCAAAAATTTAATGCAAATGATTTAACTAGAACTGATAATAAAAATTTAAAAGAAGATAAGGAAAAACTTAATGCTTTTGCAAAAAGCCAAATTAATCTAGGGTATGTAACGATGGGGGCTGGGGCTCTAGCTCTTCTTGGCACTCGATTCAAAAAAGGGGCTTTTAAACTTATAGCTGCAATTCCTGCTGCAAGTATATCTGCAATGGTTGGAGCAAATATGATTGCTGGAGGACAAGGCATTCAAAAAGTTCTTAATAATACTAATAACCAAACTGAAACAAGCAACAAAGTTGATACAAAAGCATAGTATCTAAATATCAAAACTTAAGTTCGGATTTTTCCTAAACCAAGTTAATTGACGTTTTGCATAGCGCCTTGTATTTTGTTTAATTTGTTCTTTTGCTTCGTCTATTGAACATAAGCCATCAAAATAAGAAATTATTTCTTGGTAACCTATTGTATTTATCAAATTTTTTATACGCCCGTGCTTGTTCAATAGATATTTTGTTTCTTCAACTAATCCATCTTCTATCATTACATCTACACGACGATTAATCCTATCATACAAAACTTCTCTAGATTCAATTTCAGGGAAAATCCATTCAACATCATATTCATTTTCTTTTAAACCAGCTACTTCAGAAAATGGTTTATTTAAACTCTTTGTAACTTCTAATGCTCGTATTACTCTAACCCTATTGTTTTTATGTATTGTTTCTGCTGATTTTGGGTCTAATTTTAATAATTCATTATAAAGAGCATCTGTATCTAATTTTTCTAATTCTTTTCGCAAATCAATATTTGCTTCTATTCTAGGCAAAGCATAATTTTCTAAAAGGATTCGAAAATAAAGCCCAGTACCACCTGCAACTATTGGGATTTTACCTTTAGCCTGAATTTCTTTTATTTTTTCTGATGCTAAATCTACATAATCAGCAACGGAATAATCAACTTCTGGTTCAACAACATCAATTAAATGATGTTTTACAATCTCTTGTTCTTCTTTTGTGGGTTTAGCTGTTCCGATATCAAAACCTTTATAAACAAGCCTTGAATCGGCAGATATTACTTCAGTATCTAATTCTTTAGCCATTTCTATAGCAAGTTTTGTTTTACCACTAGCTGTTGGCCCAACAATTGCAATTACTTTATTCTTCATTTTCAATAAACTCTTTTTTATAGAATAAAAATATTAATACTGCAGCATATACTAAGAAATAAAAATATAATACAGTTAATATAAACCCAATTATGTTGGATGGTATTAATACCGATAAAATTGAAATTATGAAATAAATAAACATTAAAAATGCAAAAACTGTTAAAGATTTAAAGAATTTTTTAAATAATTTTCCGATAGAATCAACTAATGCAGTAAATACTGTAACTTTTCTATAAACAATTTCTGGTGCCCAAAACATTATCACAAAAGAATATAATGTTGTTGTCAATAAGAAGAATAAATTCCATTGGCTTAATTTAATTTGTTGTTCAGGAGTCATGGATTTTATTAGCTCAACCATTGTATCAGGAGTCGATAATGCAAGAAATAAATCTGGGCGAGAAATACCAATACTACCAATTAACATATATCCTAATTTATAAGTAAATAAAATTACAAAAGTTAAAAATAAGAAAAACAAAGCTGCCATAAAGAAATATTCTAAGAAATACTTACCTACTCCTGATGGGAATTGTTTTAGCAAATAAAAAACATCACCTTTTACATTTTCAGTTTGTCGTTCGGATTCTTTTTCTTCTGGAGTATTAGCAACAGGTTTAACAAAATCTGTTGTATCAAATGAATTTATAGCTAATTTTATTGTATAAAACCAACCAGAAAAAAAAGCTGCCATTATCGCAAAAAATAACATTAATATTATTCCGATATTAAAAACTTTATTTGCAGGAGCAATAATTAAATATGTACTTGCAAATATTGAAAACAAAATTAAAGGAGTTGCCAATATTATATTATTATTAGTAATACATAAGGCATCATAAAAATATCTAAATATACATAAATCTGACTTTATCCAATCAAGAATATTTTTAAAAAAAATAGCTATATTTTTAATCATTATTTCTCCTTAGCTAATTTGCGCTTTTTACGGCGCATTAGATCAACAAATGCTTCTAAACGCGTTATATAACCAGCTTTACCAGTTTGTTCATCCATAATTAATGCCAAAATTGGGATAGAACAGTCCTCACGCATAGAAGGGAAAATATTTTGTGTCATAATTTCTGGCATGCAAGTAAATGGACTTATATGAATAATTCCATCAATCCCTCTTTCATTTGCATAAGCAACATCTGAAACACACTCCAAAGAATCTCCACCAATATCCCTTGTTAAATAAGGCTTTGCCATTCTTTCTGCACGTTCTAAATGTGTTTCCTCTTTTCTAAATGCTTTTGGTATAATTGCATCTTTTAGAAAACTACCAACTGTTAAACTTCTACGGGTTTGTACACCCATTCGACCTAATTCTCTTTCAATATTTTGATTTGAAAATTCATCATTTACCAAGAAAATTTCGCCGGTTAAATCAACATGTAAAACTTCACGTTTTTCATCAATTTTAGTTGATTCAATTAATTCAATAGCTTTTACTCGTGCTTTTTTTAATACGGATGTTTTGTCTGCTGCATCAATTAATTGTAATGCTTTTTTGTATCTTTTTTCAGCATCACCAATATTAATTTCTCTTGCTCTATAATAAGAAAGGACAGCATCTAATTCATCAATTACAAATATTTTTCGCATGCAAATATTTATTGCTCGAATTATCTGAACAGGATTATTCTTCCCAGATAAATTTTTTAGAAAACGATATAACCCTCGAAAACCATCATATAATGATAATTCAATATAATTAGCTTTATATCCTAATTCCTCAAGAGTATTTTTTATATTATTACCATATTCACCTAATCTACATATTCCAGGAGATGTAATCATTGCAACATAATCTGCACCTCCTTCAATTGCTTCAATAAAATTCCCAAGAATCAATTTATATGGCAAACAAATTGCCTCAGGTGAATTTTTTGTACCTAAAGATAATGTTCGTTTGCTTGTATATGGAGGAACATAAGCCTCTAAACCTATTTTCCTAAGAGCTGCAGCCCAACATAAAGAAATTGTCCCCATATGAGGAAAGGCTACTTTTATTTTTTTCTTTTTTTTAGCCATTTATATCACCACAATATTTTAAATCAGGATGTCTTGCTGCTTGAGTTTCATCAACCTTTTTAATTACTGCATTATGAGGTGCTGAAGTAACAACCTCAGGATTATTTTTTATCTCATCAGCTATTTTTAACATTACATCTACAAAATCATCCAAACGCTTCTTACATTCTGTTTCAGTAGGTTCAATCATCATTGCTTCATGAACAATTAATGGGAAATAAACTGTTGGTGGATGGAATCCATAGTCCATTAATCTTTTAGCTATATATAATGTAGATGCACCTTCATGCTTTTGTTTTTCACCACAAAGAACAAATTCATGCATACAAGGAGTATCATAAGCTACATCATATACTCCTTTTAATTTTTCTAATATATAGTTCGCATTTAATACTGCATCAGCACTTGCTTTCTTTAAATTTATACCCATCATTAATACATAAGCATATGCTCGTACTAATACTCCAAAATTCCCATAAAAACCTTTTACCTTACCAATTGACTCTGGTAAATCATAATTTCTATAATATTTACTACCATCAAATTCAATAGTAGGTTTTGGTAAAAATTTCTTCAACTTTTCAACAACACCAACTGGACCAGCACCTGGACCACCTCCACCATGAGGTGTTGCTAATGTTTTATGCAAATTCATATGACAAACGTCAAAATGCATTATTGCTGGATTAGAGTACCCCATAATAGCATTTAAATTTGCTCCATCATAATATAATAAAGAACCATTTTCATGCATTAAATCAGCAATTTCAACAATATCTTCCTCAAATAAACCTAAAGTATTAGGATTAGTCATCATTATTGCTGCAACATCTTTATTAAGTATTTCTTTTAAATCATTTACATCAACAAGACCTCTATCATTTGATTTAACTTGAACTACTTCATAGCCACACATCATTGCACTAGCAGGATTAGTTCCATGACCTGAATCTGGAATAATTACTTTTGTTCGAGTTTCACCTATTGATTCAAAATATTTTTTTATTATCATCATACCAGTTAACTCACCATGAGCACCTGCTGCTGGTTGTAAAGTTATTGCATCCATTCCTGTAATAACTTTTAATGCTTCTTGAAGCTTATACATCAACTCCAATGAACCTTGAGAATCTTCATCAGACATTAGTGGATGTAATCCTGTAAAATCTTCTAATGATGCTAAATATTCATTCACTTTTGGATTATATTTCATTGTACAAGAACCTAGTGGATACATTCCTGTTTCTACACAAAAATTCATATCACTAAGCCCTTTATAATGGCGCATTACTTCTAATTCACTTAACTGAGGTAAACCTATTTTACCATCTCTTAAAAAGCTGGAAGATATACCTTTTACTTGTTCTTCATCTGTTATATTTACCCCATCCACACTATTTGATTTTTCAAAAATTATATTCATTGTTCTTCCTGTTTTAATAATTCTCTTCTCACCTTGTCTAAAGCATTTTGAATAATTCTAGATATTCTGGATTGTGAAATATTAAACTCTACAGAAATATCTTTTAATTTTTTATCTTGGAAAAATTTTGCTTCTACCAAACCTCTCTCACGTTCTGGTAATTTATGTATTGCTTTAATTATACGATTTTTTAACTCTTCAAACTCTGCTTGTTCTTCAGGAGTTTGAGAATCATCTTTTATAATGACTGGATTTTCAGCATCTGCCATTTCTTCTACTGAAAGAATTGATTTATAAACTACTTCCCTTACTTCTTCTTTATTTGTTGGCTGACTATTTTTCAAGCTATACCACTTATATCTACGTCTTACTTCGTTACGTATAGCCCATTTTATTGCTTTTGTTAAGTACGCATTATTATATAAATTTGGATTTTTATTATTCAAGATAATATAAACAGTATGAGTAGCTAAATTAACTATCTCAGGATACTCTATTAGCCCATAAGAAGATATTTTTGAAAACTCTACCTTCGAAACAGTTTCTATTAAATTTGTATATTCTTTTAAATTAAATGTATTATTTTTACTATTTTTTGTATCCACTGAACTGTCCATAGCTTTATATTATCAAAAAAAACTTTGATTTACAAACATGTTAAGGTTTTTTAGCATACAACTGTAGCTTGTTCAAAAATATCAACAAACTCAAATTTTGTAGTATCAAAAACACCTTTATCTGTAATCTTTAATTCTGGAATTACTGGTAATGATAAAAAGGCCATTGTCATAAATGGATCTTCTATATTACAGCCAATATTTTTTGCTGCTTTATTTAATTCCATACTCTTATTTACTACTGTTGTAAAATCAGAATCAGATATTATTCCTGCAATTGGAAGTGGTAAATGAGCTAATACTTCTCCGTTATTTACAACAATTTTACCACCTTGTGATTTTATTAACTCTACTGCTGCAGTATACATATCTGAATCATTTGTACCAATTACAACCATATTATGTGAGTCATGAGATACAGTTGAAGCCATTGCTCCTGATTTCATATTGAACCCTTTTACAAAACCTTTTGCAAAGTTTCCTCCTGCCCTATGCCTTTCTATTACGCAAATTTTTAAAGTATCAGTTTCTATATTACTTTCTGCATATCCATCTACTACATTTATTTTAGATTTCTCACACTTTGTAATTAATTGGTGAGGAATTACTTCAATAGCTTTTACAGTATCAGATTTTGCTTCTATTTTAAAATCTTCATACTTTATCCATTTAACATTTACTGAACCTCTAACAGCAGGTATTTCTCTTTGATCTATATCTGCAATTAATTTCCCGTTTTGAGCAACTAATTCACCTTTCTTAAATACCATATCAGGTTTGAAAGTAATTAAATCAGGTAAAACTAGAAAATCAGCTTTATAACCTGGAGCTATTGCTCCAAGATTTTGAATTTTAAAGTATTCGGCAGTATTTAAACTTGCCATTTGAATTGCTTTGATTGGTGGAACTCCTGCTTCAACTGCAATTCTAACCATTGAATTAATATGTTCTAATAAATCCTCAGGATGCCTATCATCTGTTACAAATATACATTTTCTAGTATTTTTTTCTAACAATACAGGGAGTAATGCTCTTAAATCTTTTGCAGCTGAACCCTCTCTTATCATTATATACATACCTTTTCTTAACTTCTCGATTGCTTCTTCAGGTGTAGTACATTCATGATCAGATGTAACACCAGCTGCTATATATGCACATAAATCTTTATCATTTAAACAAGGAGCATGACCATCAATTCTTTTATCTTTTGATTTTGCCAACTCTAATTTAGCCATTACATTTTTATCCTTGTTTAACACTCCTGGGAAATTCATCATTTCTGCAATACCTAAAACCCAAGGTTTATCAATTAATAATGATAAGTCGTAACTATTTAAATCAAAACCTGATGTTTCAAAAGGAGTAGCAGGAACACAAGATGGAAGCATTGTATATACGTCCATTGGTAAACCCTGTACAGCTTCTCTCATAAAGCTTATACCTTGCAAACCTAAAACATTTGATATTTCATGTGGATCAATTATTGCAGTTGTTGTACCAGCTGGAACAACAGCCTTTGCAAACTCTGAAGGTAATAGCATAGAACTTTCAATATGAACATGACCATCGATAAAAGAAGGAGATAAGTATGCTCCATCTATATCTATTTCTTTTATTCCGGAATAATTTTTACCTATTCCAGCTATTATTCCATCAGCAATTGCAACATCTGCCAAATGAACTTCTTCAGATAAAACATTTATTATATTAGCATTTTTTATAACTAAATCTGCTTTTTCAATTCCTCTTGCAACATTTATTATTTTTTCAACATTCTTTTTTGGCATAATTAACCCCTTATATATCTAAATTGACAGTATTTTATCACATAAAAAAATATTTAACAATTTGATTTAATATAATTTTTGTTAATTAATGTAACAAATCCTAGATTAAATAACAAAAAAAAATCTTGACATGTTATTAAACAATTGTTGAATAGTACAAACATACATAATGAAAGGATTACAAAATGACAACAACAGTTCCAGCATGTAATGTACAACAAGCATATCCGGCTTATGATTTCAAACCAAGTTATAATGCTGTTCAATTAAATTTATCACAACCAACATTAAATGTACCTCCAACACCACCTGCTCCACCAGCACCTCCAGTAGCTGAAGGACAAAAAAGTTGGATTGCATAATTACTTAAATTATTAAGTAATGTAAATAAGTATTTTTTTTAATAGCAATTTTTTAACATCTTCTATTTTTATTAATAATGTAGGCGTAGAAGATTAGGAAAGGAAATATTATGATACAAGCCCCACAAAATTATGGGATGCAACCAGCAACACAAGCTCCGGCTCGTAAGCCTGCGTTTGCACCTAGTTACAATGCAGTACAGATTAATTTGGATACTCCGACATTAAATGCCCCTCCGGCAATGCCATATTATCCACCGGTTAACATGGAACCATATAAACCACAAGCTCCAGCTCAAGCACCTGCTCCAGCTCCTGCTACTGTACCAGTACAACCAGAAGCTCCTCAAGCACAAGCTCCAGCTGAACCAACACAAGTTCCTCCTCCGGTATTAGATACAACTAAGCCAGCTGAACAACCTCAACAAGTTCAAAATGGAACACAAGTTGATGTTAAACCTGCTGAAGACAAAGGACCTCAAAATTTGGCAGAAGAAGCATTTAAAGGATTAAGTAATCCTGACTTTGATGTACAAGCTTTAGCTATGGAAGATATTGCTAAAAAAGGTTTAAATAATCAAGCAGATGTTATTCCATATGTTCAAGAAAACATTTTTGATAAATTAATTGATATTATGAATGTAGATTCAACAAAATTAGCAGGACCAACTGATAAACAATTAGAAATCAGAGACAAAATGGCACAAAATGATAAAGCAGTAGAAGATGCTGTTAAAGCAGGACAAGATCCTAAAACTGCTAAATTACCTTTTGCTTTAACTCCTGAAGAAGAGGAAGAAGGTAACAGACTTTCTCCAATGGAACAAGCAGAACGTAATAAAGAATATGCTATGTTTACAACTGCTATTTTACAAAAAACTTACGCAGATGAAATCGAAAAACAATCAGGAACAGTAGTTCCATTAAGTGATTTACCTGGAGCAAAAGCTGTAATTACAACTTTAAAAACTAGTGATAATCCTGATATGGCTGCATCTGCTATTGATGCTTTAAGATATGTTCAAAGACCTGAGTACAAACCTGAATTAACAACTTTGTATACTCTTGCTCAAAATGACTCAAGACAACAAGTAGCTGATGCTGCTACAGAAGCTCTTGCTAGCTTGAATGCTACACAAGATGCGCAACAAAACCCTCAAAATGCAGCTAACTAATCTGCATTAACTAATTCATAATAGAAATTTCCTTTCTAATAAAAAAGACCTTGAATTAAAATCAAGGTCTTTTTACTTTATTATTCTGCATTTATAAAATACTCTAATACAGTTTCATTATATCTATGATCAACTGAACTAAAAGGGAAAACAATTCCTCCAAATTCTTTCTTTATTTTAGATACAACATTTAGAACTTTATTTTTAGGCACATAATCAATCTTAGTTGCAATAGTAATAACTGGTAAATTATAAGCATTTACCCATTCTCTCATTTGGTAATCATTTTTTTGGATATCATGTCTTGCATCTATTAGCTGAACTAATGATTTTATTTGTTTCCTATTTAAAAGATACTCCTCTAAATACTTTTGCCATTTGGCTTGTGCCTCTCTTGATACTTTTGCATAACCATAACCTGGCAAATCTGCAATCATGAACTTATCTGAAAAATTAAAATAATTTATCAGCCTTGTTTTACCAGGAGTATTTGAAGTTTTTGCTAGCTTTTTATTATTTGCTAATGCATTTATAAATGAGGACTTACCTACATTCGAACGCCCTAATAATGGAAATTCATTAAGTGCTGTATCTGGACATTGTGTAAGTTTTTCTGCACTTATTAGGAATTTTGAAGCGATATATTTCATCTTTCAACCAATAGATTTTCTTCACTTTTATGTTTTGCCCTATAAGTTACGAGCTTTAATAAATTATAAACTTTTTCGTTATTGACAACTGTTATTTGAGCTTTATCTTTTAATAAATCAACATTTATTGAAGTCTTTTTAGCAAATATATTATCTTGAATACTTACAATATGAACTAAACCTTGCTTGAATAAACTTAAAGGTTCTCGCAAAAATAATTCAAATGTCTTAAATATATTCATCATAATTATTTTACTTATTTGTTTCTACTTCAATAGATTGTTCTTGTACAGCTGGAATAATTTGTTCTTTTGACGTTTCATTAGAATCATTATTTATAGGTACAATATTTTTTTCTGACTTAGGTTCTTTTTGATTTTGTAATTTTTTATCTTTTTTAGCTTCTAATTTTGCTATTTTTTTATCTAATTTTTTAGACAATCTTGCAACTTTCTTCACTTGTTTTTCATCATCAGAAGCGCCTAAAACAACCTTATAACACTTATTTGCACCGTAAATATCCTTTTCTTTCTTTAATAATTTTGCTAACATTAAATTTGAGTCAATATTATTTGGATTTAATTTTAAAGATTTATTTAAATAAACCTTTTGGAAGAATTTATCCCTTTCTTTTTTAAAATGTACGGCATTTTTATATTGTTCGTTTGACTGTTCTATAGTCTTGTTAATAAATAATAAATTATTCATTGCGTCAATATTTTCAGGCTCTTTAGCTAAAACATTTTGAAGAGCATCTTGCGCAGCTCTAAATTGTTTATTATATGTAAAATACTCTGCTAAATACAAATCATTTTCTACATTTTTATCTAATTTTACAGCTTGAGTAAATATATTCCTTGCATCTCTGTATTGTTGTAATTCAATATATGCATTTCCTTTGGTTAACAAATCTGATATATTAGCATTTGGTGCTGACACTATTTTCAATAGAACTTCTTTTGATTCTACTTGATTATGAATTAACCTTGTCAATTTTGATTTTGTCAAATATAGTTCCAGATTATTTGGATTTTCTTTTATTGCCTTATCTATATAAACAAGAGAATCTGCTAAGCGTCTATTTGATTTAAATACTGACTTATTAGCTGATTCAGTTGCAATAGAAAAATATGCTGATGCAATTCCTTCTATTGATTCTGTTTTATAAGCATCAGAAAGTTCTGAATAGTATTTTATTGCATCCTCATACTGGCCTGAAGACAATATCATATCTGCAAGATTTAATTTAACAGAATCATTATCTGGGATTATAGAATAACAGGTTTTTAACTCTTCAATAGCAGCAGATAAATCGCCTCTTGATTCATAAATACCTGCTAAATTAATATATGCTTCAGCATTTTCAGGCATTAAAAATATTGATTTCTTAAATGCTGTTATTGCTGCTGCTTCATTACCTTGTTTTCTATATACTTCACCTAACAAATTATATGCGTAAGTCGATTTTGGAGATAAATCTAATGATTTATTTGCATAATATAAAGCTTTTTGCAAATCATCTTTTTTTAATGCTACTTGAGCTAAATGATAATATAAAGTTGCAGAAGTTGGATTTTCTGCCATTGCTTTTTTATAATATGTTTCTGCTTTATCCAATTCATTAGTAATATAATAAACTGCGCCCAAATTATCTAAAGCTGTTGAATAATGTTGATTAACTTGCAATGCTTTTTCAAAATTTACTTGAGCTTGATATAAATCTCCACGTTTTAACTCTGCAACTCCTAAAGCATTATAAACTTTTGCATTTTTTGGATTTATTTTTAATGAATAATTTAATTGATTAATTGCTAACTGTATCAAAGTATCATTTTTAGCCCTAAAACGCATATTTGAAGTATCTATTCGTTTTAAATATACTGCTGCTTGTGCATAATAATAATCAGCATATTTTAAAGATGATTTTTTTATTGTATCTAAAATATCTTGTGCTGAATCTAATTTATCTTGCTGAGCTAATGAAATTGCAGATGCAATTTGGAATTGTACTTCTTTTGGATTTTCTATTGAATATTGATATATTAATCTATCAGCATTCCTAAAATCATTATTTTCTATATATTTATTAATATCTAATAATTGTTTATCAACAGGACTAGAAGAATTTACTGGAGCAGCTAATGATATATTAACGGCTAATAATAAAGATAAAACGGACAATGATACTTTCTTTAATTTCATATTTAACCTCAATCAACTACCAACTATATTAAAGTTATTGTATAATATTCAAGTACAAATTGCAATAAATTATACATAGGAGATTTATGCAAAAGCAGTATCTTGATGATTATAAAACATATTTATCTTTTGAAAAAAATTATTCTGAAAATACAATAAAAGGTTACGCTTCGGATATTATAAGTTTCCTTATTTGGCTAGATTCTGATTGCCTTAAAGTTGATTTGAACAAACTTAGGGAATATCAACATTTCATACAAAGATTTAATTATAAAAAGACTACTATTTTACGCAAAATTGCTTCAATTAGAGGCTTCTATAAATATTTATATAGAGAAAAATACGTTGACATAAATCCTGCAGATTCATTAATTGCACCAAAAAAAGGGAAATCATTACCAAAATTTTTGACTGATGATGAAATGGAAAAAATCCTTGATAATGTCGATATTTCTACTCCAGCTGGATTTAGAAATAAAACAATACTAGAACTTCTATGGGCTACAGGCATGCGAGTATCTGAATTAAGTGGGCTCAATTTTGGAGATTTAGAATTAGATAATAATGAAATTAAAGTATTTGGAAAAGGAGCAAAAGAAAGAATCGTATTAGTTTCAAATAGAGCTAAAAAATATCTTGAGCAATATATAAAAACTGCAAGACCTCTTGTTAAAGGTGTTAATGGAATTAATATTGATGAATCTGACTCAAGCCCAGTATTTATTAATAATACAGGATATAGATTACAAACAAAAACTATCAGAAATGTTATTAATCAAGTAGTTGATAAAATTCAATTACCTAAACATGTTACACCACACATGTTTAGACATAGTTTTGCAACAAAAATGCTTGAAAATGGAGCAGATTTAAGAATTGTCCAAGAGCTTCTTGGACATGCTAGCATATCTAATACGCAAATTTATACACACGTATCAACTCAACATCTAAAAGACGTCTATAATAATTCTCATCCTCACGCATAAAAAAAAAGAGCCGAAGCTCTTTTTTTACTTACCTTTTCTTTTGTAGAAATCTTCAATAAAACCTGTATTAAATTTTCCACTCATAAAGACTTCATCTTCAACAATTTCTTGATGGAAAGGTATTGTTGTCTTAATTCCTGTTACAACATATTCTTTTAATGCTTGGTACATTCTACGTCTAGCTGCATTTCTAGTTTCACCCCAACATATCAATTTTCCAATCATAGAATCATAATATGGTGGAATAGAATAACCTGGATAAACATGAGAATCAACTCTTATACCAAAACCTCCTGGAGCAAAATAACCATCTATCTTACCTGGACAAGGCATGAAGTCTTTTTCCGGATCTTCTGCATTAATACGACATTCAATAGCATGACCTCTTAGTTGAACTTGATCTTGTGTATAACCCAATTTTTCACCTGCAGCAACAAGAATTTGTTCTCTTACAATATCAATTCTTGAAATCATCTCTGTAACACAATGTTCAACTTGAACTCGAGTATTCATTTCCATGAAGTACCATTTACCGTCATGGTCAAGCAAAAATTCACAAGTACCAGCACCTTCATAATTAATAGCTTTAGCAGCTCTTACTGCTGCTGCACCCATTTCTGCTCTTGTTTTTTCATCAATAGCAGGCGAAGGAGCTTCTTCCAATAATTTTTGGTGACGTCTTTGGATTGAACAATCTCTTTCTCCTAAGTGAATGACATTACCATGCTGATCTGCTAAAATTTGAACCTCAATATGGCGAGGATTTTCCAAATACTTTTCTGCATAAACATCTGGATTACCAAAGAAATTTTGTGCTTCTGATTGGCAAAGATTTAAGTTTACTTCTACATCTGCATCCTCTCTACAGATTCTCATTCCTTTACCACCACCACCAGCAGTCGCTTTTAATATAATTGGATAACCTACTTTATTTGCAAATGCTTGAACTTCTTCTACAGTTTTAACAATTCCTGTACCTGGTGTTACGGGAACATTATTTTCTATCATTGTTTTTCTTGCTGTAGCTTTATCACCCATTTTACGCATTGCTTCTGCAGTTGGGCCTATAAATTTAATCCCGTGTTGATCGCAAATATCTACAAAATCTGCTCTTTCAGACATAAAACCATAACCAGGGTGTATTGCATCTGCTCCAGTCATTAATGCTGTTGACATTATTGCTGGAATACTTAAATAACTTTTATTACTTGGAGCTGGACCTATACAATATGCATCTGTCGCCAATCTAACATGAAGAGAATCTGCATCTGCTTCTGAATATATTGCAACTGTTGGAATTCCTAACTCCCTACAAGCTCTAATTACCCTTACTGCGATTTCGCCTCTATTTGCTACCAATACCTTTTTAAACATAACTATCTTTCTTCCCAAATTTTACATATAAAAGAGGCTGATTATATAAATAACAGCCTCTTTTTAACACTTCTTATTCTACATACATTAATGGTTGACCATATTCTACTGGTTGACCATCTTTTACACAAATTTCAGTAATTGTTCCTGAAAATTCTGATTCTATTTCATTCATCAACTTCATTGCTTCTACGATACAAACAACGTCACCTTGAGAAATTGATTTACCAACCTCTACAAATGGAGATGCATCAGGAGATGGCGCAGCATAGAAAGTACCTACCATTGGAGATGTTATTGCTTTACCTTTATGAGCTGACTCAGATGGTTTTGCTGTTTCTGAAGATACTGAAGCAACTGGTGCTGATGCTGCTACTGGTTGTGCATAACTTGCTGGAGCTACTGGAGCTACTGCAACCTCTGGTAAATCTTTTCTTATTGTGATTGCTTGTTCACCGTCTTCTAATGATATTTCTGTTAATTCATTTTCTGAAACAATTTTTGCTATTTTTTCTATATAATCTACGTCAAATTTCATCATTTTTCCTTCTCTCACTACTAGCAACGATCTAAATATTCGTTTGTTCTAGTATCTACTCTTATTACATCACCATTTGCAATAAAGAATGGAACATTTACTACTGCTCCTGTTTCTAAGGTTGCTGGCTTTGTTCCACCTTGAGATGTATTACCCTTTTCTGATGGTGGAGTATCTACTACTTCTAATTCCACGTGAGCTGGAATATCTACCCCAATTACTTTTCCATCATGCATTAATACTTGTACATTCATATTTTCTTTTAAATATTTAATGCTATCACCTATTTGTGCATCTGTTAATTGAGTTTGTTCAAAAGATTCGTTATCCATCATAACATAATCTTTTCCTTCTTTATATAAATATTGCATTTCACGTCTGTCTAAAGTTGCTTTTGCTACTTTTTCACCAGCTCTAAATGTTTTTTCTACAACTTGGCCAGTTTCTACATTTTTTAATTTTGAACGAACAAATGCAGCACCTTTTCCTGGTTTTACGTGCAAAAATTCAACTACTGACCATAGGCCGTTATCTAATTGTAATGTTAAACCTGTTTTGAAATCGTTTACAGAAATCATAAAAACTCCTTTAATATATGTCTATACTTTTTCTTGATAATAACATAAACTAACTTATTTTCAAAATATTAATGTAAATAATTATTTATTAAATAGCAAAAATTTACATTTACTTGGTTTATATAATCAAAAGGTTAGGTAAATATGGCTGAAATTCAAGCAAATAATAATTTAATTACACAAACAATCAACAATAATTTAAAAAATAATGATATAAAAAAGCAAGATATCAATCAAACAAATACTGCAAAAATAGAAACTAAAGCTGATTCATTTGAAAATACAACAAAACCTAAAATTATTACGCCTAAAGAACCTAACAATACTAGTAAAATTGTTAATGGAATTTTTTCAACTGCTATATTTCTTGGAATATTTTTCCTCCCAGATATTATGATGGCAAGATTTAATAAAAAAAACAAAAACATTTTAGATAAATATAATAAATTTAAACCTATCATTGGTGATATTGTTGATAAGCAAAATCAAAAGATCTTAAAAAATGGGAATATTAAAATTACCCTTGAAAAAATTAAAAATCATTTCAAATATCAAGAAATAATTATTGGTAATAAACAAGGTAATATTATTCAACGTATTCTTATAAAAAAAGAAGAAATGCCAAATGGTAAATACATTACAAGACTTGTCAAATCATACAAAGGAAATGATTTAGCTAACAATAACAGAATCGATAAAAATGAAGCAAAATATTTATTTAAAGAATATAGAAAATCAAGAATTTCTCACAAAGAATACAATATTTCAGTAAAAAAACAAAATGAAAAAGCTATAACTTCAAAACTTTTTACGACAAATAATGGAGAACCTGTTTTAAAAATTAAAGAAGACAATAATCAAAAAGAAAATATTGCTTTCTTATATGATCAAAACAGATGTATTGGAACAGATTCTCAAATTATTGATAAGAAAAACAATAGTAACCCATATAACATACTAAATATTCCAGAATCCAATATTAGAAATCTTAAATATAATCTTACGCAAGATGGAGAACAATATAATTCTAAATACCTTAATAAATTGCTAAAAAATTTCTAATTTTTAACTAAGGCTTATATACATATAAGGAATATTTTTTACCTGATTTTATTAATTGAAAGTTACTCTTAACATATGAGTTATTATTTGTTTTATTCATATTTTTAATTTTTACAATTAACATAGAATTAGAGTTTCTTGATAATGCTGATTTTAACTCGTCAATGTTATCTTCCAATATTAAATCAGCATAATCTTTTTTATAATTTAAAAATATTGAAGGTTTTATTGGCATATTATATGTAATTAAATGATATTTTGAATTTTGAGCCAATTTTGAATACTCTACTAATTCGCTCATTCCTCCATTATAAACAACTGTTTTTAAGGCAATTATAGCACCAACTAAAGCCACTAATGATATACTTATTGGAATAGTTAACCATTTTTTATCTTTTTCTAAAATATATTCTCCAACCATAAATGATGCAGCTGGAACGCAAGGTAGAACATATGTTGGTAACTTTCCACTTGCAATACTAAATAAACCGAATATTACAACAAAATATATTCCCCAAAATAAAATTAAATCATCTTTATACAATTTCTTTTTAACAAAATCAATTATAGCCCCTATAAAATGTACTGACCAAGGTAAAAAACCTACTAAAAATACAGGGACAAAATATAAAAATGGTCTTGTTTTACCTAATGCATCTGCATCAACCAAACGTTCAAAATGATGTAAGATAAAATAAGTCCATATAAAATCAAAGCCATATTCATTATACATAGCCAAATGCCAAGGAATATTTATCAACAAAAACAAAATAATTCCAGGTAAAATATTAACAGGCCTAAAAATTTCTTTTACATCTTTTCTTAATAAACGTCTTATTCCAATTATCGCAACAGGAAATACTATTGCTAATAGCCCCTTTGCCAAAAAGGCAAAAGATGCAAATAAATAAAATCCCCACCACAAATATTTTTTATTTTTATCTTCAACATAATCAGTTAATAAACCACAATATATAGTCCAAGTTAAAAATGCTGTAAAGACCATATCAATTATTGCGACACGAGTCAACATAACAAAAAAAACATTTGTTAATAAAATTAATGCTGCATAAAAACCTAGTTTGGAAGATTTAACTTTTTTACCAACAAAATAAGTAGAAAAAACTGATAATATTGCTAAAATGGACATTGGCAATCTTATAGCCCATTCGTGAAATCCAAACAATTTTATAGATAATGCTGTAAACCAAAAATATAATGGAGGCTTTTCTATAAAAGGAACACCATTTAGCATTAAGAAATTCCAATTATGCCCGATTAAATCTCTTGACATTACTGCATATCTTGTTTCATCAACATCAACTAATGGATATGAACCAATACCTATAAATAAAAATACTAATGATAATATACCTAATACTATCAAATAAAACTTTTCAGGGCTTTCTTTATAAAATTGCTTAATTTTTTCCATAATATTACCTATAAATTATACTTATCTTTTATTATATATAATGGTCTATTTAATACTTCCTCATAAATACGACCTATATAAATTCCTATTATACCAATAGCAAAAAGTTGCAATGCTCCAACAAAACATATAGTAGCTGATAATAAATTCATCTTTAATAAAGAAAACATTGCAATTAATAATAAAAATATTCCTAACCAATTTATAAACTTTAATGGTTTCAACGAAAAAGAAAAGATTCCATTTGCAGCCAATCTTAACATTGCTTTTAATGGATAATGAGTTTCGCCTGCAAATCGTTCGTCTCTGTTAAATTCTATAGGAGCAGATTTAAAACCAACCCAAGGAACCATACCTCTTATAAATCTATTATGTTCCGGCATGGATTTTAGAACATCTACAACATCCTTTGTTATAAACCTAAAATCTCCTGTATCAGTTGGAATATCTAAATTACACAATGAATTCAATACTCTATAAAAACCAAATGCAGTAATTTTTTTAAAAGCCGTTTCATTTTCACGTTTTAATCTTTTACCATAAACTATATCAAATCCTTCAAGAGATTTATTATACATATCAATAATTAATTCAGGAGGATCTTGTAAATCTGCATCTATTATTGCCACATAGTCAGCATTCGTATTTTCTATACCTGCAGTTACTGCTATTTGATGCCCAAAATTTCTTGAAAAGTCAATTACTTTTACAAAATGATTTTCTATAGATAATTTTTTCAATATATCTATACTAGAATCTTTTGAACCATCATTTATGAAAAGAAAACTAACATTTAATTTATCAAATAGTTGATTTCTAACACTACACAAACGATTAAATGTTTCCTCTATACAATCTTCTTCATTATAAACAGGAACTATTATATCTAAAGTTTTCAAAACCTACTCCCTTATAAATATTTCTTTAATTCCAATACTTTTTCTTTAAAATCTTCATAAGAAGAATTATTATCTATAACATAATCCCAATCTGTTATATGGTCAAGCCCTACTTCAGTAATATCATCTTCTCCAACTAAATCACCACGTTTAGCTCTAACATCTCGAGAAGCTTCAACTCTAATAGCAATTGCTCCAGCTTTTTTAAATACGTCATACTCATGCTGAACCCTTACATCAGTAACCATTATCTTACCATCAGTTGAAATAATTTTTTCTAACCAATAGTCCGGAGATTGAGCTCTACCCCAATTACCTAATTCTATTAAACCTGCACGATATTGAGATTTATTTTTTTCAATTTCTTCATAAGTTAAATTATGTTGACGCCCATATTCAAGCTTAATTATATCACCCATGGCACATCTTTTATAATCAGGTAATTCCTCTAATAAAATTTTTGCGGCTGTATCTTTCCCTGAATATTGTTTTCCGGAAAAAATTATAATTTTATCAGCCATCAATAACCTCCTACTTTTTTTCCTGAATCATACTTGTTGTTAGTGCTGCAAGTAACAAACATATTGCACCTATAAAGAATGTATATTCCCAATGATAATTGATACCCATTGGAGTTTCGAATACACATTTTTTTATTATCCAAGAAACTAAAGTGCAAACTACTACTTGAGGACCTGCAATAAATATATTGAAAATCCCCATTACAGAACCTTCAGTTCCTGGAATAATAAATTTAGACAGCATTGCAAAAGGTAAAGCGCAAACACTTGCCCAACCTATTCCTGATAATGCCATAAATACAGCAACAATTGTTGGATTATCAAAAAATCCCATACCTAGATATGCAACAACCATTGATAATAATGCTATAATATGAACTTTTTTATTCCCAAATTTTTCTGCTAAAACTCCAATTGGGATAGCTATCAAGAAACATATTAAATTAAAAATTGCAAAACATATTGATGAATAATTAGTTGCTTTTACTTGTAATGCAGAGAATTTTTCAATTAAATCAGGGGACATACTACTTAGATCTGGAATATGAAAAACTGTATGGATTGAATAACTTGTAAAGAAAATCATCATACACATCATACCTATCCAAGTAAAAAATTGCATTAAACAAATTCTACCAACTTGAGGAGATAATAAGAAAAATTCTTTTAAATCATTCATAAAACTTCCTTTTGGGAGTTCTGAATTATCATTAGTATTAAAGTCTCTAGAATCTTTTTCTTGTATAGTCAAACATGTCCAAGTCATTGCTAATAAAAATGCTAATGCAGCCATAATAAATTGGCTTTGAATTGACATTTGATAATGAAAAACATACTGTAAAAATGGAGCAGTACCTGCTGCAATAACAGAACCTAAACCTATTGCTAAACTTATATAAGAATTTGCAACTGCATGCTGTTCTTTTGGAACAACATCAGGAACTAATGCTCTATAAGGACCTTGTGCGATATTAATACAAGCATCAATAACCCAAATCATAATAGCTGCAACAAATAAACCTAACCAAATTGGGATTGGAAACCTAAATACATGGCCTAAAAAACCTGCAATAATATCAGAATTTGGAAATGCCCATAGAGCTAAAGCACTAATCAATGCCCCCATAAACAAATATGGTCTACGTCTACCAAATCTTGATTTTGTATTATCACTAATTGCACCAATTAATGGTTGAACAACCATTCCTGTAAATGGACCAGCTAACCATATTAAACCATAGATAAAAGGAGATGCACCTAGACTTTCTGTTACAGGAGCCGATAAAATTATCCTCATCTGCCATGCAAATTGTAACCCTAAAAATCCTAAAGCAAAATTCAAAAATTTTGCAGTTGTAAATCTCTTTAATCCTATGTTTTCGTCCATCTCAAATCTCCATTATATTTCGCTATTATTTTAATTTTGCTCCCTTTGGAACAACTGTTACTCCACCTTCAGACACATAAAAACCACGGCTTTCATCTTCTTCCCTATTAAAACCAATTTTGGTATATGGTGGAATATCTACGTTCTTATCTATAATAGCACGATTAATTTGAGAATATCTACCAATTGTTACATTTTCCATCAAAATTGATTCAGAAATATGACAATAACTGTTAATTCTTACCCTTGGGGATAAAATACATCTTGATAATGTACCACCAGATACAATACACCCTTCTGATATCATTGAATCTGTTGCCATACCAACTCTATCTCCTTCTTTCCAAATAAATTTGGCAGGTGGATAATTATAATTATAAGTTCTTAAAGGCCATTCTTTTGAATATAAATTTAATTCCGGATCATAATCTAATAAATCCATATTAGTCTGCCAATATGCATCTATACACCCTACATCTCGCCAATATCCCTTTTCTCTTGGGGACATGCCAGCAAACTTATTTTCTTTAAAATTATAAACTCTAATATTTTTACCTTGATTTAGTAGCATTGGAATAACATTCTTACCAAAGTCATGGTGAGATTCTTCTATATCTGCATCTTCTTTTAATGCTGTAATTAGAACATCTCTATCAAATATATAATTTCCCATTGATGCTAAACACATATTTGGATTATCTGGCATTGGACGAGGTGGAGTTTGAGGTTTCTCAACAAAATTAACTAATCTCCAATCCTCATCTACTTCCATAATACCGAATTCAGAAGCTTCTTCTATTGGAATTGGAATAGCTGATATTGTTAATGCTGCATTATTTTTTTTATGGAATTTTAACATACGAGCTACATCCATTTTATAAATATGATCGCCACCAAATACACATACAAATTTTGGATCTTCATCTATAATATGTAAAATATTTTGATACACAGCATCTGCAGTTCCTTGATACCATGCCCCACCTGTTCTCATTTGAGCAGGTACCAACTCTACAAATTGGTTCCAAAATGGAGATAATGCCCAACCTCTTACTATGTGTTTATTTAAAGAATCTGATTTATATTGTGTTAATACTTTTATTCTTTGAAAACCAGAATTTACAAAATTATTTAATACAAAATCAATAATTCTATAACGACCACCAAATGGAACTGCAGGTTTTGCTCTATCTTTTGTTAAAGGATAAAGACGCTTACCTTCACCACCAGCCAAAATCATAACCAACGCATCATTAACATTCATAAATTACACCTCACTTATAAATTTGATTATAAAACGGAAATAAGATGATTGCACTAATTATATTTAATTATTTTTATTATAAAAAATCAGAAAAGAAGATGTTGACTTAAAAAATATTTTGTGATATAAAATTAGTGGGGTAAATGTATATTTTTGAGTCTTGCACAACTTGCAAGGCTTTCTTTTTATATATAAAAAAAAGCCCCGGTCTAAGTTCGGGGCATCATGTTTATTGACCATATCACTTGACTATTTGTCAAGCTTTTCGTTGATACGACTACGTACACTTTCAATTACTTTGTTCACATATTTCGAGTCTAGAGCGTACTCCCCTTCAGGAGTGAAAAATTTATCGTTTGATATTTTTACAATATCTGAAATATCTATATCATTTTGTGCTGCTTTGTCACATAATGCTTTCAATATTACTTCATTAAATTCTTTTGCATCATCACCAAATGCATATACTAATTTTTTAGCAATATTTTTATTTCCTGATGATGTTGGAGTATATGCATATATCGCACCTCCAGCTGTTGAAGAACCAGTTAAAGTAGCTTGGCATCCATCAGTTAATTTGCTATAATCTTCATTTTTATCTAGGCTGGATAATATATTTTCAACGTTATCTGCTGTTACTGTTTCTGAAGATATATATTTTCTTAATTCATCTTCATCTTTAGCTCTTATTGCTTTGGTTATACCTTCTGCTTGATTAGAAAGAGTTGTAGCAGTATAACTTATTTGAGCATAACTTCCTGAGAAAATATTTTTTACAAATTCTTCATTTTCTGTTAATTTTTCTTCAGATTTTGATTTCTTGAAAATTGAACTTATTATATCATTTATAATAATACCAACTTTTGAACATGCAGCTTTGAATTCAGCTACTTCATCGCCATTAATTGTTCCATCGCCATTACCTTTTGAATCTACTTGATATGCGATTGCAAGCATTGCATTTTTAGGATCATCTTTTGCTGAATTTTTATCAGTAACCAATGCTGTATATGATTCAATTCGTTTTCTTAATGCAGTTACTACTAAATCTAAATTATCAGAATCAGTTGCCAATTCTTTTGAATTTGCATCTTTTACACTTGGTCCAACAACATAGCCATTATTTTCATTTTTTGTAACTATATCAGATACATCAATATTACGTTCTTTAGCAACTTCTAATAATGAATTTATTATTGTATTACCATATTTTGTTAAATAAGTTTGACTAACTTCGCTATCTAATTCTTCAATTAAAGAATCTCCATTATCATAAGATTCTAGAACTTCCAACACATTTCCAGAATTAATTTTTTCTATTGCCTTGTCTAAATCATCTAGCCAAGTCCAACCCCATATTGCAAAAGCATCATCTATTTCTTTTGTTATAATATCGGCACTTACTGACTTGGTTGAATTATTAAATGAATTAACATACATTTGAGGATTTGTGATTCCATCTTTTGCCAATTCTTTTTCAAAAATTGAGATTTCATCACCATCTAACTTGCCATTTTTATTGTGCTTTACATCAATTTTTCTGGCTACATCATTTATATACTTTTGTGTAATTTTATTCCCTGACATAATTCCTCAACAATCATATAAAATGATTTATTAATTCCCCGTATTTATATAAAGTTATTTTATTTTTTAGAATTGACTTTTTTTTATTTATTTATTAAGTTTTGTAAATTTCAACCTCATAAAAATTAAAGAAATAAATAAATTATGCCGTTACCTAGAATAAGGAAAAGAATTTAGGAGAATTGATTATGGGTATGTCTGCTTCACAGGCTAGATTTTTATCTATCACAGCCAAAATGCATGATCTTGAATATCAAGCACAAGCAATTGAGTATTCAAAACTCTCTTTAACAAATGATGCAAATGTTGCATATGAAGAATATTGTGAGGGTATCAATTCCACTAAATATCAAATGAAAGTTGTTACAGGAGGAGAAGCAGACAAAGTTGACGTAACTTTTGCTGCGATAATTGCATCTGGAAATCAACCTGAACACCCGATGTATATACTTACTGATGCTGTAACAGACGATATTTATTTACCAGAACAAGTTGTTGCTGGAATGAACAATAAAATTCCGGAAACTCTTGACGAATTTTTAGGAATTGTTGCAGATAAATATGTATATTCTGGACAAGGGTTAACAACAGACGAAGCTAAAGCTAATTTATCAAGAGAAGGATATTCTAATTACTGGACTGCTGTATATTATCAATTAACTGGTTATACTGATAATTATGGAAATGTAAGTAATGGACATGGATTTATTTCTGTATCAAATTATAGTGCAAATGATAGAGAATGGATTCAAAGAAAAATTGAAAATGGAGAAGCTATTCTAAATGTAATGGAAGCAACACAAGATTCCATTGGCGATTTGAAAGTTAATATATTCGCTGAAACAAATATAGCAACAGACACAAATATGTCTGAAACATCAGATGATTTATTAATTTCAAGAGCTGAAGCTGATTATGAAAATAGATTAGAGAATATAAACCAAAAAGATAAACAATTAGATTTAAGACTATCAAGAATTGAAAATGAAAGAAATGCATTAAAAACAGAATATGATACAGTAAAAGACTGGATTAAAAAGAATATAGAAAGGGGGTACAAAACATTTAACGCATAGAAAAACGGTCCTGATATTAATTATCAGGACCGTTTTTTAATTATTTAGAAATATAATTAATTAATGCTCTTACACCTGCACCTGATGCACCTTTTATAAACTCATTCATTGGTTTATCCATAAATGCAACACCTGCAATATCAATATGAGACCATTTAACATCTTTAACAAATTCTTTTAAGAATAAGCCAGCAGTTGAAGCTCCACCCCAGCGAGAACCGGTATTTTGCATATCTGCAACTTCACTTTTTAAAGATTCTTTATATTCTTCATACATTGGAAGTTCCCAATATCTTTCTCCAACTTCTTTAGCAGATGCAATTACTCTTTGAACCATATCACAATCATTGCCCACAATACCTGCAGCAACATTTCCTAATGCTACCATACAAGCACCTGTTAGTGTCGCAATATCAATTACTTCATCTACTCCTAATTCAGATGCATAGCAAAGAGCATCTGCTAATGTTAAACGACCTTCTGCATCTGTATTATCAACTTCAATTGTTTTACCATTTTTAGCTGTTAAAATATCGCCTGGTTTATAAGCTGAACAACCTGGCATGTTTTCACAAGCTGCTATTATACCGTGAACTTCAACATCTGGAGCTAATTCTTTAATTTTACTCATGATTCCCAATACACAAGCTGCTCCTGACATATCGTCACGCATAGTTAACATTGATGATGGAGGTTTAATATCTAATCCTCCACTATCAAATGTTATACCTTTACCAATAATTGCAATTTTCTTTCTTGGATTTGGACAAGAATGTTTCATATGAATAAATTTATGTGGTTGAGAAGAGCCTTGTCCAACAGCTAAATAAGCGCCCATTCCCATTTTTTCACAATCTTCTTTTTCATAAATTTTTGTATCTAAACCAAAGCTTTGAGCAACTTCTGCTAATTTACTTGGGGTTGCGAATGCTGCAGGTTCGTTTGCTAAATCCCTTGTTAATTTCATTCCTTCCATTATAATTTCAGAACGACGTAACAAGGTTTCATCACAATTTACAAATACTTCATCAACTTTTTTATCTTTTTTAGTTTTATATTTATCAAATGTATAATCTGCAAAATATACACCATAAGCAAATTGTTCTGCCCAATTAAATTCTATACCTGTAAAATCAAATGCAATTTTTTTAGCTTCCATCTGCATTGTTTTTTTCGCAGCTTTATAAGTAGCTATCCTAAACTTATCTGAATTAAATTCTGATTTTTTACCAAAACCTACTACTAAAATTTTTCTAGCAGCTTGTTTCCCATAAGTAGGTAATAAATATGTTTGGCCGAATTTACCTTCAAATTTATCTTCTTCTATTGCATATTTATTAGCTAATTCTTCTGTAGTTTTTTCGCCTTCAAACTGATTTACAATAAGAATATCACATTCTGTATTCTTAATATCAGCAACCACATTTATTTTCATAAACGGACTCCTTTCTTATAAACTTATGTTATATTTTTTAGCCATAATTCTTACAAAATTTTCTATACTTCTATCCCAAGTCCTTTCTCCTGCCGGAGTAAAGAAGCACCCTGGGATTTGGCCTTGTTCTCTATGATGGCGAACACAATCACAACATACGCCTCTATTAGAACAAGTTGTTGCTGTACAAGTACAATCGATTAAATTCTCTTCTCTTTTACATTCCATAAGAAACTCCTTTTTAGTATTTTTATTAAACACTAAAAACAGACTTTCGCAAGGGTTAAAAAGAGGAGATTAAGTATTTAATTTATTTGCTATATATGCAATACTTTCAGGGAAATGCTGTTGAAGTACAACTCCTCTCATATAAATATCCGAATATCCATTATTTTCGAGTCCAGATGTTAATGCACTAGTTTCTGCAATTAATTCTGATATATTATGCCATGGATGATCGGCTATTTTTTTTATAAAATAGTCAACGTTTTTTGATTCTTCATTTGAAGATATAAGTTTATATTGATCTATTTCTTTATCAAAAATATCTTTTAAAGTATTATCATTATGGAGTTTATTTAACATTACAAAATCTTTTGCATGACCTAATTCGTGAGAAAAAACAAATGGATTATTAACCAATTCTGGAGACATCAGAATAGAATTTTCATTTGGATTAAACATCCCTTGATTTCTAAATCCTGGCATATAAATCATCCCTACTTTACTAATATTCATATCTTTAATATTAAAGAAATAATCCCCAGGTAATTTTTTATATAAATTTATTAAATTGAAATTAAGAACTTTATCATCAAATTCTATTTCGTCTAGTTTATTACCTTGATTATCGAACTTAGAAACTTGCACTTTGTTATCAAAAAAATTTAGTAAATACTTCTTATCATTTAATGTACTTACATAATGATTATCGTCTATTTTTCTATATGTTCTTTTTTGAGATAACAATGAATTCCCATCTTTATCCTTAATAACATAACTTAAACTACTACCTTTTGGACCGTTTATTTGAACATATTTTGTAACTAAGCCATTAGGAGAATGGAATTCTTTTATAATTTTTTTACCTTGTAATTTCTTGCCATATTCTTTTAGTTGGGTTTGAAATGTTTTTGTATTTCCAATATTAACACCTCTTTTATATAGATTTACAGAAAATAGCTCGGGATTATTTTTAATAGGAGTCATAACCTCAGAAAATTCTTGAACTCCATCATCTTTATAAAAAGTTTTTTGATAACCTTGAGGGATTTGCTGCCCATTTTCATTAGTTTTATAATACAAATTTTCTACTAAAACTTTCCCATTCATAAATTCTCGTCTTACTGATGATTTGTTATTTTTATAATCAACTGTTTCTGTTGATAATATTTTAGGATTATTAGTTGATTCATCTAATATAAATTCAACATTTTTTAAACCTTTAGAAGAAAAAGTTTGTAAATTAAAAATATTATCATTATATGAATTATCAACTTTAGCTAAAAGAGTATTTTCATCAACAAATTGTGACATAAATTCTAATTTATCATCATCTTTTAATAATTTTATAATTTTGGAATCTTTAGGTATTGAATATTTAACTAAATTTTTCACAAAAGGAATAAATTTCTTATTATTAATCAACTTATCAATAAGTTCAGAATAATCATGATTTTGTAACTCTAAAAACTGCACATCAAGACCTGAAAAAGCTTTATATTCATTATTTTTACCAATATTTATGTCCAACATTTTTTGCTGGAAAGGAGTTTTTGAACTCATTAACAATTTAATATCGTCACCTGAATAAGCATAGACTTCTCCATGTTTTTCACTATATGTTTTAGCATTAACCATATTCATTAAGTCAGGATTTGAATATTTATTATTATAAATATAATTCATTGTATCAGCATCAAATCGGGGTTCTAAATTTCCACTAAGATTCTCTGTTTTTTGATTTAATAAACCACACATAAATTCTGGTTCTTGCTGATAAAATCTTACAAATTCAGATATTGAGTAAGCTGAATTCTTTCTTTTTCCATCAAAAGTAAGGTTTTCAACTAATTTTTGAACAACCTCTGGTTCTTTTTTAGATTCTTTGTATATAGATTGAATACTATAAAAATCATAATACCCTTCACTCGATTCTGTATTTCTTGTTATTTCTTCTATTAATTTTGGATTATGAGTATACATATCCTCAATCTCATTTATTTCACTTGAAGAGTATTTATTAATACCCTCTAATCTATTTCTTATATTATTCCCCTTGAAAGATACGATATCTCTATTCTGTTGAAAATATAATTTCTTATTCTTATTTGATAAAGAATAAGAAGGTTTAATTAGATTAGACACACTAAACACAATATTCATATAGTTTATAAAACTAATAAAAAATTTAATTGCTATTTAAGCAAATAGTTAGCTATTTATTTACAAATTTACCAGTTTTTGGATTATATTCAAAATAATGACGAACTGATACACCCTCAGGGGTATATTGTTTAAATCGCATTAAAACATCTCTTGCATATACATATCTAACCTGTGATAATGAATTTCCATACTTAGAATCTTTTTTAAGAGCATCATTACCATTATAACTCATAGCCACAAGCTCCATTATAGCTTCTGCTGAGTTAACATTTATACCTTGTTTTTGATATTCTTTATTTTTAATTTTCTTTAATACAGTATTTAATTTACCTTTGAGACCTGCTGTTCCAACATCAAAATTCAAAGATGAATCTTCTCTATCTTGTACTGCACTATATAATGAAAGACTATCAGGATATTCAGAATGGACTCTATTAATAAAATCATCATCAAACATGCCTGGATTCTTATACATATCATCAATTAACACTTTAGTTAACTGCATTACACCTTGCCCATTTTTACTAAAAACTTTATCATCAAACTCTCTAAACTGAGATTCTTGAGCAACAATTGATGCAACAAATATAGGGAAATAGTCTAAATAATTTGATTTAAGTAGCTTTTGAGCAGATGACTTTATTACAGGAGTCTTAGATGTTTTAGCAATATCTTCTATCATTGACTTTGGATTATTTAGAGTCGAATATTTCATTATTTTATTAAAGATTTCATTTCTATCCTCATCTGTCCAACATAATTTCTTATTAGACATCATTTGGATAATACCATCTTTATTTTGATTATAAATCTTTTCAGGCTTTGCTAATTTATTCATATAAGAGTCAATAACCTTATCAAGTTGTGAACTATCTTCACCACTCATCCAACTCATATCCATATTAGACAACTCTTTATCAAAAGCTTTTATAAATGCTTTTGAGTCAACTCCAACTTGATTACCACGTTCTGCTAGTTTATCTCTTATAGTTCTTAAATAATTATTTCGAGTAGAACCCCAGCTACCGGATTCATTAGAAATTGCTTGAGCTAAAGTTTCACCTTTATCTTTTTTATATTTTTTTAGTACCTCTGTTATATTTTCTGCAGGAATTTCCTCCAAATGATCATCTAAGGATGAACTTGTCCCCATTCCATCAATATCATCATATATTTTTTGAACAAGAGAATTAACAGAAATCTTGCCTAAAAAATTAATCATATCATCAGTTGCGACAGAACGACCTAAATTTAAGCCTTCTAAATGCTTTCTAATTTCATCTGGTTCAAAAATATTATCACCATTAGATGAAGCTAATAGTTCAGACAGCATATTATTCAATTCGGTCTTATCTAAGACTTCTTTTGATTTCCCATCTTTATCTTTATTATAGTAATCAAATATCTTTAAAAGGTCCTTATTATTACCTAAATCAGAACGCTTTAACTCTGCATTCATATCCTTAGGACCTAACACGTTACCACTTTCACCAATTATATGTAATTTCTTATCTACCATAGCTATAATTACGACAGAATTATAATAATCTTTAGCTATTGTTTACATTAATTTACATTCTTTGAAAATTTGCATCCACAATAATTTTGTCTATATAAATTTAATTCTTTTGACAACTTATTTGTCTTTAAAAAACCATCTTTTTTCCTGAAATTAACGGGAACATATTCAACATCATCTACATGAGATGCGATATCAAGCCCAATGTTAGTTATAAGTTCATAATTTTTATGAGGGCTTATCACAATTGTTGTTGTAAAACAATTAACACCGAGTTCTTTTGCTTTATATGCAGATTTTAAAAGCCTTAATTTAAAACATAATGTACAACGTTTACCTCTTTCAGGTTCATTTTCATACCCTTGAACAACAGATATAAACTCTGATGGACAATAAGGTTCAACAATAAGTTCAACATTATAATAATTACAAACCGTCTTTTGAGCTTCTAATCTTCTATCAAATTCTTCTTTTGTATCAAGATTTGGATTAAAGAAATAAACTATTGGTTCATATCCTAATTCTTTTAATTGTCTTATTGAATCAGCTGAGCATATTCCACAACAGGCATGTAATAATATTTTCTTCTCATCGCTCATAATTATTTGTTATTCTGCTCCTTGTTTTAATAATTCTTTCAACTCATAGTATGGTTTAATCCCAACATAACGTTCGCCATTAATAACTATTGTAGGAGTTCCCATAACACCTTGAGATACGGCATAATCAATATCATCAGTTATTTGCTTCATTGTTTCTTTAGATTTTATATCTTCTTTAAATTGTTGTATATCTAATCCTATCTTCTCTGCAAGTTGAATTGCTTCTTCATCATTTTGTGGTTTGTGTTCAAATATTACAGTTGACATATCCCAATATTTACCTTGATTTTTAGCAGCAACTGCATATTTTGCATAACGACAAGCTCCTTTATGAACTTGTTTTCGCAAATATTTATTACACTCCCTATCCAAAGGTAAGTTATGAGGTTCTACATAAACATTTCCTAATTCTTTTACAGCCTTATGAATCATTATGTTATATGCAAAACACATTGGACAGGCAAAATCTGAATATAATTGAACTTTAACAGGTGCATTTATATCTCCTAAATTATTACCTGATACAGAATAAGGGTTTATAGTCATTTTTAAATAATTTCTTATTGAATTTAATTTTTTAACCTGAGGCGCAAAAGGATTTGCCAATGCTGTATATGTTAAAAAACTTACACCAATTAATACAGCAATTATAAAAGGTTTAGTATATTCTTTCACCCCAGAAACAAAATCTTCAAAACTTTCTTTAACAGATTTTATAAAACCTCCATTATCAAAATCTGTAGCAACAAGTGCTATTAAAGTATTTAGAATATATGAACAAAAACAAAGTAAGCATATTTTATGCAAAATAAATACACTTTCAAATGCTAAAAATACTGAAACAAAGAATGAAATTAATCCTAATGATGATATATAAGACATAGGTCTTTTAAAAACACCTAAAAAACTCAAGAATTTTATATTTTTAAGTTTATCAACAAACAATAGCATTAATATAAATAAATAAAATCCCATTCCCCAATATGCTAAAGGAACACCTAAAAACTGAGATGCCGTTGTTTTAGCAGTTCCATCACAATCTACTATTTCATTTATTGAACAAAAACTTGATAATGCATAAGGATTAAAATTCGCATTGTAATATATAACAGCTAATTTTATTGTTGTTATTAAACCTACTAAAGCAATCAAACCTACGATTATATTCTTTTTCACAACTTAATCTCCATTTCTTTTAAATCATAATCGTATTTATATAATTTTTCAATAGAAGAATTATCTACTACTTTTTAGGGGTAAACAAAATTTAAACGTACTTCCAATGCCCAACTTTGATTCTACACTAATACTTCCATTATGAGCTTCAACAATAGATTTACATAGAGCTAAGCCAATTCCAGAACCCATTTGACGTTTTATTACATCTTTGTTGGCTTGAGAGAAAAATTCAAAAATTATACCATAACTTGATTCATCTATTCCATCACCTGAATCAGTAATTTCAAAATTAAAACCATTTTCAATATAAGTTATAATCTTTATTCGCCCATCTGAAGAATTAAATTTAACAGCGTTTGAGGTTAAATTATATATAAGTTGTCTAAATCTTTTTATATCAGCTTCAATCTCCACATCTAACAAAGTATAATCAAAACATATATTAGGATAGGAATGTATAATATCAAGTATGACGTCTTTTGTACTAAAATATTCATAATTCAATTCTAAAGGCTTATATTGAGAGCGAGTCAAATCTAATAAATCTTGGATTAAATCTAACATATGACGAGAACTTATAGAAATATTATTAACAAATTCTAAATCCTTTTCATTTTCTAAGCGTGATAAAAGCAAATCAGAAAAACCGATTATTGAATTTAATGGAGTTTTAAATTCGTGAGAAATTTTTGCAAGCAATAGACGTAAAATATTCCATTTTTCTTCTTGCTCAAGATATTTATTAACATATTTTATTTTTGCTTGTTCTGATAATTTTAATTTTTCTAAAAGTTCTTCTTTTGATAATGCATCATAACTATTCATTTTATGATTATAAACGTTATTAAATAGTAAAATAATAAGTTACAAGGGTTATTTATTTAACAAAACCATCAAAACAGAAATATCAGCAGGTTTAACACCACCGATTCTTGCAGCTTGAGCTAGATTTGTAGGTCTTATTTTTTGTAGTTTTTCTTTTGTTTCACCTGAAATATGCTCAATTGACATATAATCAATATTTTCAGGAATTCTATATTTTTCTAATTTAGAAGATTGTTCAATCTGAACTTCTTGACGTTTGATATAACCGTCATATTTAATCTGAACTTCAACTTCTTCATAAATATCTTTTGAGAAGTTAAGGTTATTTGTTTCTACATCTAACTCTTTTAAAATTTTATAATCAATATTAGGACGTTTTAATAATTCAGCTAAACGTATGCCTCTATCAATATGTTCATTATATTTTGCAAGAATAGAGTTTGTTTCTTCATTTGCAGAAACTTTAACCTCTGCAAGTCTTTGCATTTCTCTTTGAATAGTTTCTTGTTTTTCTTTATAACGTTGATATTGAGCATCATCAATCAAACCAATTTTATGTCCTGTTTCAGTTAACCTTGAATCAGCATTATCTTGTCTTAATAATAATCTATATTCAGAACGAGATGTAAGCATTCTGTATGGTTCTTCAATATCTTTAGTAACTAAATCGTCAATTAAAGTTCCGATATAAGAAGAACTTCTTGATAGTTCTAGCATCTCTGATGAATTTAAGTAATTAATAGCATTTATCCCTGCAACCAAACCTTGAGCAGCAGCTTCTTCATATCCACTTGTACCATTAATTTGACCTGCGCAGAATAAACCTTCAACTACCTTAGACATTAATGAATGTTTAGTTTGAACAGCTGGAATATAATCATATTCAACAGCATAAGCTGGTTTTATAATATGAGCATTTTCTAATCCAGGAAGAGTATGCAACATTTCAACCTGAACATCAGCAGGTAAACTTGTTGAAAATCCTTGGATATAAATTTCATAATTGTTCAATCCTTCAGGTTCAATAAATATATGATGAGAAGGATTTGACGCAAATCTTTTAACTTTATCTTCAATAGATGGACAATAACGAGGTCCAACACCATGGATTAAGCCTTGATACATTGGAGATTTATCAAGATTTGCACGAATAATCTCATGAGTTCTTTCATTTGTCCTTGTTAAATAACAAGGAACTTGTTTTCTTACAGGACGATTAGGCTTGAATGAATAAAAATGTAATTCATCATCACCCGGTTGAATTGTCATCTTTGAATAATCTATTGTGCGCTTATCAACTCTTGCAGGAGTACCTGTTTTAAGTTTTTTGATATTTATTCCTAATTTCGCTAAAGAATCAGATAAACCAATCGCAGGTCTTTCGCCTAAACGACCTGCAGGATAAGCTTTTAGACCAATAAATATTCTACCGTTTAATGATGTTCCTGTTGTTAAAATAACAGCACGGCAAGAATATTCTAAGCCGTACTCATCAATTACCCCTGTAACTTTACCATCTTTAGTTACTAAATCAGTAATTGAACATTGTTTAAGAAAAATATTTTCTTCTGCTTCTATGATATTTCTCATATACTGCATATATTCATATTTATCAGATTGAGCTCTAAGAGCACGAACAGCAGGACCTTTTGAAGAATTAAGAATTTTCATTTGGATGTAAGTAGCATCAGCAACTTCGCCCATAACACCACCTAGAGCATCAATTTCTCTAACAAGTGTTGATTTTGCAGGGCCACCAATTGCAGGATTACATGGCATAAGAGCAATATGCTCAAGGTTCAAAGAGCATAAAAGCACCTTTGCACCCAGTCTTGCAGCAGATATAGCTGCCTCACATCCGGCATGACCTGCTCCAACTACTATTACATCAAATTTATTTCTTAAATAATCCATAAAATTATTATAGTATAATAATAAAAAATGGAGTAGAACTTATGATAAAAAAATTATTAACAATATTTGCAATATTAATCGGATGCTCAGTTTTAGCATTTGATACACCTGATGAAAACTTTGATATTACAACTATTACAGGCGGAGATAGATTCCAATATGTACAAGGGGTAAAGGCATACACTTTTTCAAAAGATTGTGCTTTTAAACTTGAGACAGATGAGTTTAAAAAAATGATAAAAGAACATAAAAAGGATAACAACTATCCAGAAAACTATTATGCAGCACAATCAGGATATACATCTTTTAAAGGGAATAACTTGTCTGCAATGTTCACCCCTAAAATGGATATAATGTATTTATATGCAGTTCAACCACAAAACAATGTAAGAACGACATTTTATTATAATGCGATAGGACATTTAAAATATATTGATTTCTCTTACGGTAACTACCCTAACTATCCATATTATGCGAGAAAATATACAAAATCAGGTAAGTTAGTTAATACATTATATTGCCCTGATGAAATGACACAGATTAAATTCAACAAAGACGGTTCAACTGCAGAAATTTGGTATAAAGGCAAAGTTATAGAAAAGATTGATTTAAAACAAATCTAGAAATAAACCTTATCTTAATTTATACATTTCAATATTTGCAATTTCACCATTACCAATTTTATGTCCATCAGCATCATAATCTACATAAACTTCCTGATCTGCAGAATTACCAATAATCTCCATACTATGTTCTGATTTTGGATAAATATCCATGTTTAATTTATGTCTGTTTGGACCTGCATAAATAGGCAAATCTGGTTGTCCAATTTCTTCGCAAAGTTTTTTTGCATAATCCACAAATGTATCTCTTAACTTATCATTATTCTGATATTTTGTTTTTAATTCAATGTTATCTAGTACTAAAGAAGGTTTTCCATCAACTTTTGCTATATAAATCATAGTATTGCCAGCAAATGCTCCTTTATCAGTTAATTCAATAGCTCCAATACATTTATTCATAATATATGTAGGTGCTGACCACTCATTGAAATTACGTCCTAATGCTGTACAACATTGAGCATCATTACCTAGTCCTAATGCTTTTTTAATATCATACATATTGGTTTTTCTAACTTCTATTTCTGCAGTTTCGCCATCTTTTATATTTAAAGCATTATCTACTTCATTTGTTCTCATTTTTATTAAATGTGTATAAAGAGTTCCTCTTGCAGTTTCTATTTCTGGATTTTCATTTTTTGTTGTCCAAAAATCATTAGAATTTATTTCTTTTTTGATTTCAGAAACAATATCTTTCATATCTTCAAATGCTATAGGTTTTCCATTTTTATACAATCGATAATAATCACTAGAACCGGCACTAAATCCATCACCTTCCCAATTATCTCTTTGACCCTTTTCAAGAGTAACTCCAAGATTGTTTTCTAGTCTTGTTAGAATAGGTTCTGTTACTTCTTTAGGAAGTTTTTTGAATAACTCATCATTCAAATCTTCTTCTAGGTTTTCTATAGCTTTTTGTTTTGCTGTTTCTGCATCTAATTTTATTTCTACAGAAGTATATGAGTTTTTATCGACCTTTGTCCATTTATCATAATCAATACCTAAATTTTCATATATCTTTTTAGTTTCTATATTTTGAGGCATTCCATCAATAGCTTCTTCAATAGAAAGTTTTGGATTTTCTTTTATTACATTTACTAAAATGTTCATATTATCGAAGAAATCTTCAGATGATACAAACATCTTTGAAAGATATGGGCAATTTATTAAATCCAGTTTATTAGATAATTCTTCATTAAATTCAACTCCTAATTTTTCAAATATTTTTTTATTAACTGCATTATTCCAATTTGCATTATTTTCAAGAGTTGAAGGTTTGATAAGATCTATAAAATATGCCATTTCTTCTTCTGATGCAATTTCTTTTAATGCAGATAATACTCGTGTTTTAGTCACAATTTCTTGAGGTTCAAGAGATTTACTTGTATTTATCATATCATTCAATTCTTTTGTCTTGGAACTTATTTCTATCATCAATTCTTTTGCATTTGGACTTGTGAAATAAATTGACTGTATTTGACTACCTAAAGCTTTTGATTGTTTTTGTAAATCTTTTAATTCTTTTTTTGTATCATTATCGTTGATTTGTTTTAAAGATTTGATTTTATTATCAATAATTCCTTTTTGAGCGTTTAATTCCTTCATTTTTGATTGATTTTCTAGAGTTATAGAATTTATCAATTTATTTTTTAATGAACTAATTTGCTTAGGTAATTCTGTATATTTTTGACTATTTTTATAGTTTGTTTTTTGAATTAATCGTTCATAATTTTCTGGAGATAGATTAAGTTCTGCAACATCTTCTGTGAAAAATTTAAATTCTTCTAACATAAGAGGGAATGCAGCCTCTGTATTCCCAAGACCAATTAAATGAAGAGTTCTAGCAGTATTTATATCAGTCATTGCATTAAGAACATCTTCATCTGAAATATCTTCTACACCTGATTTCAATAAATCTTTATTTGCTAAAGCACTTTGGATTAATTCCTTATGTTCTTCTACTCCATTTTTTGTATAATCATCTAAAAATTTAACTAAATTATATTCATCATTATAAGGATTAGGCTTTGATAAAAGTTGACACAAACTATTTCCTATTGGGGTTTCAAAAATATTATTTGAAACTATTTTATCTAAGATAACTGATTTTATTTTTACTTGTTCTGGAGTAGATGTAGAAGCAATAACATCTCCAGCTTTATTCATAAAATTTTCATTATTATACAATCTTTCATCTGACAAGATTTTATCTATCATAGCTGATTTTATTTTTTCATGTTCTGAAGTAGATGAAAAATAAATAATATCTCCAGTTTTTTTCATAAAGTTTTCATTATTATACAATCTTTCATCTGAGAGAATTTTATCTGCTATTTTTACTTGCTCTGGAGTAGAAATATTTTTAATAATATCTTCACTATTATTCATAAAGTTTATATTATTACACAGTTTTTTATTTTCAAAAATATGAATATTATTTGAATTAAGCCATTTTAATAATTTATTATATTCTTGACTATAAAATATTTTTTGAACGGTTTTAGGTTTTAGGATTATTAAATCTGTTAAATTTTCTATATTATAAAAGTAAAATCTAGGTACGGTATTACCATTAGAATCAATTGTTTTTTCATTAATTAAATCTTTAATTAATTGAGCATTATCAGGATTATTGTCTATTATATCGATTATTTTCTCTATTTCATAACTTTCAAATCTTGGAACTGTTTTATTATTAGAATTAATAGTTTTCTGATTAAGTAAATCTTCTATAAATTCCTCATTATCTGGGTGATTTTTTAATAAGTTGATTAATCCCTTTATTTCAAAACCTGAAAATCTATGAGCAGTATTGTAATGATAATCAATTGTTTTTTCATCAATTAAATAATTTAAAATTTTAGTCTTTGATGGATTATCTTTTGATAAATTAACCAACATATTAATATTATCAACATCAAATCTATAAACTGGACTACCAAAATAATCAATAGATACTTTATTAATCAAATCATCTACGAATTGATGATTATTATCTTTTGATAGGTTAACTAAATTTTCTATATCATTCACACTAAATCGATATGAAGAAGCATCTTTAGAAGGAATACCTTTTTTATTGATTAAATCATTTATAAATTGGGTTTTATCAGAATTATTTTTTATTAAATCGAATAATTTTTGTATATCTGTATTATTAAATCGTTGAACAGAATTTCCATTCTCATCTTTTATAGTATATTGTTTTAAATCATTTTTTATTTTTTTTTCTTCTATTTTATTGGTTATAAAATTTGGAACTAATACCTTTTTCATAAAATCCTTAACATTACCTTTAAAAGATAAATTTAGGTGACTTGCTTGATTATTTGAAAAAGATGTATTTAGATTAGCATTTTTGTCTGAATATTTATCAAAATAACCTCTAAAATATGTATTATTACTCTCTTTAGGCAAGCTGGTATTGTTTGTATTCTCATTCTTTTGAGAATATAAATTACTTACTGGGTAATTTTTTCTTATGCCTTCTATATTCATTAATTTCTAACCTACTTTTATATAAAGTAGATTATTTAGAAAAAATTGACACAATATACAAACAAACTTAACTTTTGTTTAAATTAAAAGCAAAGATAAACTAAATAAAATTTACCTCTTTACTCCATTTACCCCTTTACCCCTACCAATTAGTTTTGTCTAAGAATAAATTGATTGATTCTTTAAAATTCTCTGGTCTTCTTAAGCTATTTAAGCCAACAACAGGTTCAGGTTGATTATGGAAAAATTTGTTATAAACCGATAAACCCACATATATTATAACTGATGATGTTGCAACACCTACCATTGCCATTATAAACTTAAATGCTATTTTCTTCTTACTTATTGGCTCTTTTGTTACTGCTGTAATATCTTTATTTAATGCTGGAGTTGCATTATCTGCATAACAAGGATTTTGCAATGGCATACATAATGCCATTGCAATACCTAATATTATTAAACTTAGTTTAAAATTATTCTTCATTTTCAGCTTTCTTTTTTGTAGTTCTTGTTGTTTTTCTTCCTTTAGCCTTACTTCCTCTATTAGGACGTCTTGTCTTTTTAGGAGCTTCAGCAACTTCTACATTATCGCTTACTTCTTCTGTTTTTTCAACTTTTTCTTCTTTATCTTCTTTTACTTCTTCCTCTTTTACAACTTTAGCCCCCTTTTCAATAACTGGAGCAATTTCTGCATCTTGAGGAATTACTGTTGCTGAAAGTTCAGCATCTGCCATTTCTTGAGCAACAGTTTCTTTTACTTGTTTTTTATTAAACTTAGTATTCTTTTTACCTTTTTTCTTTTTATTTTCAGCAACTGCTTGCATTTCTTCTTGAGCCATTACTGATGGATTTTCAACCTGTACTGAAACATCAATATTTGTTTCTTCTTCTATTATTTCTGTTTCATCTACTTTTGGCTTTGATTCTCCTTTATTATTTCTGAATTTTTGACCACCGTTGTTATTGCCGGCTTTCTTAAACCCACTTAAAGGTAATTTCATCTTAGCTGCTTTTGCTCTATATTCACCATCAGCAGTTGCAGAAGCGTATTTAATATCTTCCATAATAAATCCATTACCTTGACAGTGTGGACATTTTTTAGCAAAGATTTCTGCAATTGCTTGACCTTGACGGTGTCTTGTTAATTCAACTAAGCCTAAATCTGATAACTGACCAACTTGAGGTTTAGCTTTATCAGGTTCTAGTGCCATTTCTAATTCTTCCATCATTGCTAACTTATCAACTCTTGATAACATATCAATAAAATCAACAATAACCATACCACCAATATTTCTCAATCTTAGCTGTCTTGCAATTTCGTGAACAGCCTCAATATTAGTTTTTAAAATAGTTTCATCTTGAGTCGCTGAGCTTACAAACTTACCACTGTTAACGTCAATTACAGTTAAAGCTTCTGTTGTTTGGATATATAAATATCCTCCTGATGGCATATTAACTTTTGTCTGTAATGCAGCTTTAATCTCTTTATGGATATCCATTGCAACTAATAAAGGTTCTGTTCCTTTATATAAAGTCACTTTGATATCTTTATTCATATGCCAAGTTTGAAGAAGATTTTGTAATCTATTCATCGCAAAAGCTGTATCTACAATAATTTCTTCTGTATTTTCTGTACAAGCTTCTCTTATTACTCTGTACAATAAATCTTGGTCTCTATATAAAAGTGCAGGTGCTGTAACAGTTTCTGCAGATGTTACAATACCATTCCATTTTTCTAACAAGATTTCTAAATCTTCTTGGATATCAGCTTCAGACTGACCTTCTGCTTCTGTTCTGATAATTACACCAACACCAACAGGTTTCATTAAGCTTACGATAGATTTTAATCTTGCACGTTCTTTTACTGTTGAGATTTTTCTACTTACGTTAATACCAGCTTCATTTGGCATTAATACTAAAAATCTACCAGGTAAACTAATCTCAGTTGTAACTCTTGGACCTTTATGTCCTGTTGGTTCTTTTACAACTTGAACAACCAATTTTTGTTTAGGAGCTAATTTATCTTGTAAAGCACCTTTTTTCATAACATCTTGAGCGTGTAAAAAGCCCATTTTATCAGATCCAACATTTACAAATGCTGCATCAATACTTGGTAAAACATTTTCTACTTGTGCTAAGTATACATCGCCTAATAAAATTTCGCCTCTGTTAATGTAAAATTCTGAAACTCTGCCATTTTCAATCAAAGCAGCGATGTTATCACGTTCTGCGATAACGATTTTTTGACTTGTAATTTCGTTTTTCATTAATTAACCCTTTATAAAACTATAATTCGTTTAACTCTTTGTCAAAAAAACGAGTACGGACAATTTCATAATTGTATGATTGACCAATTAAATTCATAAAATCATCAATTCTGACAGCCGGTATTTCGCTATTCTGACCGGTTCTCAATACTATAAATAAACTATTCTCATCAAATCTGTACGAATGTATTGATGGTTTAATGTTTATTGTTTTTTGTAAACCTTTTTTGTTTTTCTTTGAAATAATAATTTCTTCAAGAGAAAAAACTTTGTCTGTATTATACTTCAAATCCTCTATTTTGTAAAGTTCTGAATTAACCGGAGTAACTTTATACTCAGCCCAATAAACAGTTGTATCTATTGATTTATAAGGAGGCTCTAATTTAACAATAGAAACTACTTTCGCTAATTCAGGTAAAACCTTTGTTAATTTAACCTTAAAATCGTCAATCGAAACATCTTCTAGCAAATCAACATCAACAAATTCACAGTTACTTTCAATGAATAAAGGTAATGCAACCCCCATTGAAACTTTCATTGTTGGGTTAAAACCGTGTGAATAGGCAATTTTCAACCCTGTTCTTGAAAGTGCTTTCAAGAAAGTATTTTGCCAATCTAAATGAGAAAAATATTTTAAAATACCTATTTTGGTTACTTTTATACGATATTTGTATATAACCTCGTTTTGATGTGATGTATCAAAAGCAGGGTCAACATGAACTTTTGGTTGAATTGCAAGTGCTTTATCTGAAGGTTTATATGGTGGAGCTAAGATTTTTCTTGTATTCAAATTAGGGCAAACCCCACAATTTACACACTTTTGCTCACAAGTCGGTTGAATAACAAACTCACAACCTTGAGAAAATGCTGATTTATATTCATTGATAAACCAAGTTTTATCAACTCCAATATTAATAAAATCCCAAGGTAAAGGCTCAGTTAATGAGTATTCTCTTTCAGCAAGTTTGGCTAAATCAATATCACATTCTTCTGCTGTTTCTTGCCATATACGTTTATTGAAATACTCACCCCAAGCATCTAAATAACAACCTTTTTTATAAAGAGCTTCAACATAATCACATAGGGAATCATCTCCACGAGTTAAAACTGCTTCTATTTGAGAAACAAATTTTTCGTGATAATTGATTTTTACTCCTTTTAAATGAGCAATCTTATCTTTTAAATACTTGATATGTTCTGTCACCTTATCAAGATTCATTTGAGGAGTCCATTGGAATGGTGTAAAAGGTTTTGGAACAAATATTGATAATGTACAAGTTAAATCAAAACCGTGTTTTAAACCTTTTTCTTTCTTTATAAGTTTTGCTCTATATTTAATTTTTGATAATAGACTTGCAAGTTCGTCCATATCTTCTAATGTTTCTGTTGGAAGACCTGCTATAAAATAAAACTTAATTCTTGACCAGCCATTTTCATACAAAGTTAAGGCCGCATTCAAGATTTGTTCTTCTGAAATATTTTTCTTAATAACATTTCTCAATCTTTGACTTCCAGCTTCTGGAGCCAATGTCATAGTTGATTTTCTAACTGATTGAACAAGATTTGCTAATTCTAAATTAAATCCATCTATACGTTGGCTTGGAAGAGATACTGAAATATTCTTTTCATTAAAATCGACTGATAATTCTTTTATAACTTCTTTTATATTTGAATAATCATTAGAAGACAATGATAACAATGAATATTCGTCATATCCAGTATTTTCAACCAATTCCTTTGCAATCTCAACAATTTCTTCACCTGTTCTTTCTCTTATAGGCAAAGTAACGTGCCCTGGTTGACAGAATCTACACATTCTTCCACAACCACGTCTAATTTCTATAACAGCTCTATCTTGGACAGAACTTGAATATGGAATTGGATAAGATTTTGGAGCTGTTTCAACTAATAACTGAGCAATTCTTTTATTAACTCTTGAATTATATCCTTTTGCCCAAACTCCTTCTATCTTTGAAATTGCTCTAATCCTATCTTGTCTAGATTTTCCCTTTGTATCTTTTAAGACATTTGCAATTTCAATAATAACATCTTCACCATCACCTATAACAAAGAAATCAATAAAATCAGAAACCGGAAGTGGATTAAAACAACAAGGCCCTCCTGCAAATATTATTGGATCTTCATCATTTCTAAATTCATTTCTATATGGGATTTGTGACATTTCAAGCATTTTTAATACAGTTGGATATGCCATTTCATACTGCAAGGAAAAACCTATCGCATCAAATTCTTTCAAAGGTTTCTTTGTCTCTAAACCATATAAATAACTTACCTTATAATCAGGCTCCGGCGCATAAACTCTGTCTGCCATACAACCTTCATATTGGTTCAATAACTCATATAAAACTCGAACTCCTAAATTACTTATCCCTATTTCATACTTATCAGGAAATGCTAATGCAATTCTTACATCAGATGTTTCAAAATCCTTGTTATATGATAAAAATTCACCACCTACATACTGATATGGTTTTGTACATTTAAAAAGGTTTTCCCTTTGTTCTCTAAAAAAACAGTCCATTTATGCTAAATCTTCCGGAAAATACTTATCTATTTCTATAATTGTACCATTAAGAACATTGTCATCAAATGCTCTTAAGAATTTTAGTAAATCTTCATTTTTAATATCATAGTTATACAAGCAAACTTCTTCATCAACTTTGCGCATAACTCTTACTATGTAATGACATTTTTTTGCATAGGTTAAAAGGCTTTGCTCATTAAACTTTTTGCCATTTTCATCTCTTTTAATTTTTACATAATTATAACCTGCAAAAAATTTAATCTTTTCTTCTGTTTCAACAGGCAAATCGTTATTATGCCTATTAAAAATATTTATAACTTTCTTATTTATTTCATCTTCAGCCATAATTCAATTCCCTACTATAATATTAAACAATATAAAAATGACATGTTCAAGTCGTACGTTTGGAGTATTAATGCTTAATAATTATACAATTATTTTTAATTTTATATATAATAATTGTAAAAGTATAAATAACAGGAGAAATAAAAGTGTTACCATTAATAACAGAAGATCAATCATCTTTAGCTTTTTCAGAAATTTTTCAAGATGTCCACGCTTGGAGAAAAAAAATGATTCATTATCTTAAAGATGAAAATCCTGAAATAAACACAGCAATTTTAGAAGCCGCTAAAACAACTGACTTAGATCCTAAAGCTGTTGCTCTCGGGGCTTATATGACATATAAATTATTAGAACTTGCATCTGATGAAGATGCTGCTTTTCAAGTAGAAGACTAAATCAATCTTAAATTTCTTTGATGACAAATTGCTATTGCAATTGCATCAACCGTATCATCAAGTTTTGGTAAGGTATCAGTATTTAACGCTATTTTTACCATAGCTTCAACCTCTTTTTTTGAAGCCCTACCATATCCTGTCAAAACCTGTTTAACTTCTATCGGGGTATATTCATATATAGGAATACCGTATTTGGCAAGAACTGCTAAAATTACACCTCTTGCTTCTGCTACAGGAATAATTGTTTTTTGATTTTTAAAGAAATACAACTTTTCAATAGATGCACAATCAGGCTTATACATTTCAATAATTGTTGATAAATCATTATAAATATCCAACAATCTATTCTCATCATTACAATCTTTACAAGTCTGAATTGAACCTGACGTTACTATTTGAATATTATCACTCTCTACATTTAAAACCCCATAACCAACAATAGCCATTCCGGGATCAATTCCTAATATTTTCATAGAATTATTATACCATTTACAAATTTATTTTGTGATATCATTTAATTAGACTAGGGGCAAAATTCAAATTAAGGATTATAAAATGAACGATAAAAAAGTAATAGGTTTTCCAAGAGCAATGTCATATTTTACACACTATCCATTTTGGTATGGTTTTTTTAATGCTCTAGGAATAGAAGTAGTTTTGTCAGATAAAACAACTAAGGAAACTGTTTCAAATGGTGCTGCACTTGTTGTTACTGAAACTTGTTTACCTATTAAAATATTTGTAGGACACGTTATAAATCTTCTCGACAAAGGTATCGACAAAATCTTTGTCCCTTCTATTCAATCTATTGCTCCTAAAATCTATAACTGTTCAAAAATCAGAGGACTTCCTGACTTAATAAGAAATATTATTAAAAGAGATTTTCAACTTATTGAACCTACACTTGATAAATCTGAAAAAGACCAAGGGTTATATAAACTACTAGCTGAAAGTGTAGAGTGTTTTGGAATAACAGATTTTGACACAATTAGAAACGCATCAAAAGAAGGTTGGAAACTTTATAACAATTTCCATGTTATGACAAGAAGTGGTATTCCTTATAAACAAGCATTCAAAAACGCTCTAGAAGGAAATATTATATTAGATAATGACGAAAAAGAATATTCAATATCAGTTGCAATTGCTGGACACGATTACAATATATTCGACGAACATGCCAGCATGAAAATTTTTGATAAACTCAAAAAAATGGGTGTTAAAGTATATTCATCAATCAATCTAACAGATGAAAAGAAAATGGAAGGATTAAATACATTAGAGCAAAAAATGTATTGGGCTAATGAACTTGAAATGAATGGTACTGCTGGTCATTATCTTAAAGATAATAAAATTGATGGGCTAATTACAGTAAACTCATTTGGCTGTGGACCTGACTCACTTATGATTGAAAAAATATCAAGAAAAGCAAAAGAATTCGGGAAACCAATGCTTATTCTAACTATTGATGAACATACTGGAGAAGCTGGTTTTATTACACGTCTTGAAGCATTTATTGATATGCTTTATAGAAAGAAACGTAAACAAATTATTAAACAAGCTAATCTTAAAGAAGAATTTTCACCAAATACAAATATTTGTGAAAACATTCTCTAAACTTGGCCATAAACAACTCTATCTAATCCAGCCATGTCTTTTTCAATCATTATATTTTTGAAACCAGCTTGCTCTAACAATTCATAAACAGAATTACCTTGATTATAACCAATTTCAAATGCAATAAAACCATTACTATTAAGATAAGCTTTAGCTTGTGGAATAATCTTTTTATAAAATTCCAACCCATCATCATCTTCTGTAAACAATGCTAACTTAGGTTCAAATGTTACTTCTTTCTGAACTTCAGTATTTTTAGGAATATATGGAGGATTAGAAACTATAACATCAAATTTTTCACCACTTAATTCTTTGAATAAATCAGATTTTAAAAATCGTATTTTTTTATCAACATCTAATCTTTTAGCATTTTCTTCTGCAATTTCTAAAGCCCATTTAGAAACATCAATACTAGTAATTTCACAATCAGAACTTTGAGCTATCGCACATGGAATACAACCTGACCCTGTCCCAATATCTAATACCGTTTTATACCCATTACTCCTTATTGCATCCAATACTCTCAAAACTAAATGTTCAGTATCTACTCGTGGAATCAAAACAGCTTCGCTAACAAGATATTTACTCCCCATAAAATCAGCGAACCCAATAATATACTGAATAGGAAGCTTAGTCCTTGCCCTATATTGAGCTTTTTCTTTAACGATTTTAAGTTTTTCATAATCTAATTTTACACCTCGTATTACATCTAAAGCAGTATAATTACAATAATGCTCTATCATCATTTTTACTTCTATTTTTGCCTCATTTGGTGATATTCCACTATTCACCAATATGGCAACAATCTCCGGTATGTTCATCTAATATTTTTCCTATTTCATTTTTTAAATCTAATCTTGATAAATGCTCTACATCTAATTTTTCTATATTATATTTTTTACATAACCTATCATAATAGAAAAGCTGTTTCTTTGTTGGAGCTTCCTTTGACATCTTTACATCTTGCAAAAACTTTCGCTTCTGTTTCTCAAACTCTTTTTGTTTTTCAACTAATGGAGCCTGAGATTTTTTATATTCATAATACTTCTTACATTCTTTTATATATAACAAACTATCATTTACAAAAGTTTCATCATCTATTAAATCCTTTAAAAACGGAAACCTTGATGAATTTATCTCTTGATAATATTTTTCATCATCAATAAACTTATCAAATATATCTTGAATATCCTTATCAAGATTTTGTTTAATTAAAGCTCTTAAAAAGTTACACAAAGCACTTTTTTGAGTTTTATCCAAATCTAAATATATTCTTTTTTTTATCTCGTACATATCTATTTCAAAGAATCTTTGATTACATCTTTAATGCCAAATTTTCTTTGAGAATTACGAAATGCAGCAAGCCTTGAATATAAATCCGTTTTTAAAGGATTAGATTGATAAGCTGTCTCTGGCGTTTCTTTGACCTGTTCAATATCAGGCTTAACACCTTCAATTAATGTGAAGTTTTTAAATCTTTCTTTATTCATATAGGGACCTCGTATATATACAAAGTATATATCTCAAAAAAAATTGCTTTTTTTATAACATTATATTAAGTATTGTAACGATAATTTTAATAAAGTCAAGGGGTAAATGGTTGAAAAGGTAAATATAACTATATTCATAAGCTATTTAACTTTATTATATATTTCATTTTTAGAAACATTATTTAACAGTGATATGATTTTAGAAATATCTTTTGATGAATAACCAGCATCTTTTAATATTGATATTTGTCTTTCGATATCAACATTATCATTGTCAGATGTTTTATAAATCATGCATACAATTTCACCTTTTACTCCATCTTTAAAATGATTTATGACATTATCAATATTATCAACGATTGATTCTTCGAATAGTTTTGTTAATTCTCTTGATAACGCAATATTTACATTACCTTTTATTGATTTAATATTTTCTAAAGTTTTAATTATTCTATTTGGAGATTCATAGAATACAATATTAGAATTTGAATAAGAATTTAAAACATCTTTAATCTCATTTACCGAACGTGGCATAAAGCCAATAAATGTAAAGAATTCATCGTCTCTAGGCGCCTGAGATAAAAAAGTTGTTACAGCACATGCTCCTGGAAGAGCCGTATAAGATATATTATTTTTAATTAGTTCTTTTAAAAGCCAACTTCCAGGATCACAAATCATTGGAGTTCCAGCATCAGAGACAAGTGCAACTTTTTTCCCTTCACTAAATAAATCCATAAATAATTCAATTCTACTTTTTTCATTATATTTATGGTAAGAAATAAGTTTTGTACTAATTTCAAAATGATTCAGCAATTTTTGGGTTACTCTTGAATCTTCACATGCGATAACATCTACAGATTTTAAAACATCAATTGCTCGAAAAGTCATGTCTTGAAGATTTCCAATAGGTGTTGGAACTATATAAAACTGATATTCTCTCATTAGTAATCCTGACGACCCTTTGAAGCTAAGTATTCTCTTATACTAGCCAAAGCAGATTGAACAATTCTTGTAATTCTTGATGGAGATAAACCAACTTGTTTTGCAATATCTTTTGCTTGCATGTTTCTATAAAAACGATATTCAACAACAGTACGTTCTTTTTGAGGTAAAGTTGCAATTGCTTGTTTAATTAATTTACTAAGCTCGACAATTTCAGCTTTTTCATCAGGTAAAGCTGATGGATCTTTAATAAAATCAAATGGAGAATCATTATCAGTAGCTGCTGCTGCTAAACCATCAATTGAAAGAATAGTTTCGTACACAGCTTCTTTAACCTTTCCTGCTGATGTTCCATCTTCTGACTCCTCATCATTTGAAGAATCAGTTTTATGCTTCATTGAGTACCATTTATAACGATGTCTTAGCTCATTTCTTATAGCCCACTTAACTGCTGTTCCCATATAAGCATCATTATATTTTGCAAGCTGTTCTTCAGTTTTATTTTTAATCATAGCTTGCACTGCAATAATCCCGATACTTACGAGTTCCTCATATTCAATCATGTGATTTGGAACTCTTCTTTGCTCTATCTTCGCAACCTTCTGGACTATACTAACATATTGTTTAAGTAAATTTTGATTCATTTTATATCGATATTTAATTATTACCTATTGTTTATGTTACCTTGATTTGATTTATTTTTCAAGTTGTAAACAAAAAGTAAAATTTCTGCTACAGCTTTAAATAATTCAGGAGGGATTTGTTGTCCAATTTCTACCATTCTAAAAACAGCTCTGGCAACAGGTGGATTGTCAATTACAGGAACATTATTTTCTTCTGCAATTCTTATAATCTCTTTTGCAATTAATTCAGCACCTTTCATTACAACAGTTGGTGAAAGCATGGTTTCTGCATCATACTTTAATGCACATGCCACATGGGTTGGGTTTCTAACAACAAAATCGGCCTCTGCTACAGAATCCATAGCACCTTGTTGTAACATTTGCATACGACGCTGTCTTAATGCTGATTTTACATGAGGATCTCCTTCTTGGTTTTTGTATTCATCTTTTATTTCTTTGAAAGACATCTTTTGGTCTTTCATGAACTTCCATCTTGTAACACCATAATCTGCAGCTGCAATTATTAAAAATGCAATACAGGCTTTATAAATAAAATCTACAATAAGTTTACCAAACTCAACCATTACAGCAAAATTATTATCTACTGATGCAAGCATTAAGATAGATTCTAAATGGTCAGAATATACAACCCAACCTACAACACCTAAAATAACTACCTTTACGATATTTTTAAATAACTCAAAAAAAGTTTTTATAGAAAATAAATTTTTAAAATATTTACTTGGATTAAGTTTATCTAACTTAGGAATCAATGGTGCAATTGCAACCAAAGGACCAACTTGCATAAAATCACCAATAATTGCAACAAATGCTGCAACAATTAATACTAAACCAATAATTGTAACAGTAGGAATTAATGCTGTTGATAATATAAATTGATAACCAATTGACGAGAGATGTTGATTCGGGATTTGTTCATATAACGTTCGAAACAATCCATTAAGCATATTCCACATTAATGGAGCCATCATATTAATAAATGAAAAAACAATTAATAATGACAAAGCTGTTGAAACGTCTTTTGACTTAACAACCTGTCCTTCTTTTCTTGCCCTCTCTAGTTTTTGAGGGGTGGCATCATATTGCTTATCTTCATCACCCATGAGTTATTTTTCCGATAGTTAAATTTTATGAAAATATCTTATCATAAAATAATAAGAGTTTCCATTAATGATAAAAACTCTGGAAGCGATATATTTACCCACTGAAATTCATTTACTTTAATTTCGTTTTGAGCTAGTAAACCTGCAACATACAAGGTCATTGCTAATCTATGATCGTGATAAACTTCAACTTCAGATCCACCTTTAATTATCTGTTTCCCACCAATTATAAAACCATCTGAAAGTTCATCTATATCTATTCCAATTTTTCTAAATTCTGTAACTACAGCTGTTATTCTATCTGCTTCTTTATTTCTCAAATCACCTGCATCGGTTATTTTTGTTTCACCTTCAGCCTGTGTCGCTAAAAGCGCAATTACAGGAAGTTCATCAATTAACCTTGGGATATCACTTCCGGAAATATCACAACCTTTCAAATCAGAATATTTAACTCTTATATCACCAACTTTTTCACCAGACACAATTTTCTCATCTAATATTTCAAGATTTCCCCCCATTCTTCGGACAACATCTATTATACCAGTTCGAGTTTCATTTAAACCAACGTTTCGAATTATTATATCCGAATTTGGAACAATTAACGCTGCAACGATAAAGAATGCTGCAGAAGAAATATCTCCTGCTACATTTATATCTTTAGCAATCAATTCTGACTTTTCTACACTTACTTTATTATTATCGACAGAAATATTTGCTCCCATATATTTGAGCATTAGTTCTGTATGGTTTCTTGAAACATAAGGTTCAATAACAGATGTAACTCCATCAGCGTACATGCCTGCAAGAAGAATTGATGATTTTACTTGAGCAGATGCTATAGGAGAATTATATTCAATAGAATGCAATTTATTACCAGAAATCTTTAAAGGAGCTTTACCATCATTAGAATCAATAACAGCACCCATTTGTGATAATGGTGTAATAATTCGCTTCATTGGTCGTTTTGATAAACTTTCATCCCCTATCAATACTGAATTAAAATTTTGTCCTGATAAAATTCCAGATACTAATCGCATTGTTGTACCTGAATTTCCACAATCCAAAGGTTTATCAGAACTATTTAATACCCCATTAGAATTAATTATTAAAGTATGTTCATCTATAAATTCTATATCTACACCCAAATCTTTAAATATCCCAACAGTTGAACGACAATCAGATGCATATAAAAAATTGGTAATTTTTGATTTACCTTTAGCAATAGAAGAAAACATAACTGCACGATGAGAAATTGATTTATCTGCAGGTATAATTATTTCCCCTTTTAAACCTTTTTGTAATCTTGAAACAACTACATCCATTACTGTACCAACCTATCTGTTTCGTTAAATATAACCATATAAAAATCAGGATGAGTTAAATTTGGATTATCCTTCATAAACTTTTTAACATTAAACTTTTCTATATATTTATCTAGTTTTTCAACAACTTTGGGTCTATCTTGGTTAGCAATTTTTAGTTTATCAATATAAAGTTCAGCCATTAATTGGACTTCTTCTTCAGTTAACATAGGCCTACCCCCTATTTTAACTTCATCAGCCTCAACTTGCTCTAACCATTTCTTTTCTTGTTTTTTTTGTTCCTGCTCTTTTCTTTGCCCATCCGAATCTGTTGAGGCACCCATTTCGATTGCCTGCTGTTCAACCTGAGCTAAAAAGTTATTTATAAAACTAAACATTAAATTCTCCAAGATTTATTATAAACCAATTATCTAAAAAAGTTAAGAATATTTAATAAACAGGCACAAATATTTTGTTTTTGATAAAATTATTTAATGTGAGGTTGGGAGATAATGAAAGAGAGAATTGCATTATTTATAATTTTATTAGGCTTAACTGCTTTTATTTATGTATTCCAGTATCATGTTAATACTTTATGGGGATATGTTTTATTACTAACATTTATGTCTGTATATGGATTATATTCAACTCTAGCAACAATCCATAAAAAGAGAAAACAAAGAAAATGCCCAATCAAAATAAATGAAGAATACAAACCTTTTGTATCAATAATGATACCTGCACATAATGAAGAAAGCGTGATTGCACATACTGTTGAAAACATTATGTCATTAAGCTATCAAAACTTTGAAATTATTATTATTGATGATAGAAGTTCTGATAACACTCCAAATGTAATAAAAAATTTAGAATTAAAATACAAAGATAAAGTAAAAACACTTATAAGAGAACAAGGAGCATTCCCAGGTAAATCAGCAGTACTAAATGATGCACTACCACTAGCTAAAGGAGAGGCAATACTTGTATTTGATGCTGATGCAACTGTTGAACCAGATTTTCTTAACAAAATGATTCCTTGCCTTGAACCAGAAGATGTTGGAGCTGTTCAAGCAAGAAAAGTTATAAGAAATGGAGCTTATAACCTATTAACAAAATGTCAATATAATGAATACGTATTAGACACATATTTACAAGTAGGAAGAGATGCTGTAAAAGGTGCTGTTGAACTTAGAGGAAACGGTGAACTTATTAAAAGAAAAGCTCTTGAAGATATTGATGGTTGGAATAACTACACAATTACAGATGACCTTGATATGTCAACAAGATTGCATATCAAAGGTTGGGATGTTAGATATTGCCAATCTGCCGAAGTTTATGAAGAAGGTATAATTTATTTAGTTCCACTATTTAGACAAAGAAGAAGATGGCTTGAAGGTACTATTAGAAGATATCTTGAATATTCCAGCGAAGCAATTAAATCTACAACAATGTCACTAAGAGCTAAATTAGATATGATTGCATATATTACACAATTTATTATGCCTTTATGGATGATTTTAGAAATCGTTATAAGAGCTTTCAAAGCACTAACAGGCAAAGGAGTTCTTCAAAATGAAGTAGTATCATCAGTAATTATAGCCCTTATAACGGCTATCGGATTCTTTATGGCAATTAGATACAGTTTAAGACGATATGACAATCAAAAACGAATTGCTGCATTAATACAAGCTAGTTATACAGCAATTTATATGTTAATAATTTGGTTCCCAATGGTTTTATTTATTTGTGGTAAAATATTATTCTGCAAGAAGGATATGAATTGGGGTAAAACAACACACGGGTTAGTTTTGGAAGAAGAAGCTAGCCATCAAAATATAAATAGTAAAGAAAAAGAATTACAAGAGGTATAAAATGAATTTAGAAGCAGTAAAAGAAAAAATTAGACAAGTTCCAGACTTTCCTAAAAAAGGTATTGTTTTTTTAGACATTACAACAGGGATAAAAGACCCTGATACACTACAAAAAATGATTGATTTCTTATATGACATATATAAAGATAAAAAAATTGATTATGTTGCAGGAATTGAATCTAGAGGGTTTATTTTTGGCATGCCTTTAGCATACAAATTAAACGCTGGATTTATTCCAATTAGAAAACCTAATAAATTACCAGCAGAAACTATAAAAGAAAGCTATGATTTAGAATATGGTTCTGACTCAATCGAAATCCATGCTGATGCAATAGAAAAAGGAGCAAATGTTGTTGTGATAGATGATTTATTAGCAACAGGAGGAACTGCTTGTGCTGCTTGTAATTTAATCAAAAAAGCAGGTGGTAATGTTGATTCAGCAGCATTTATTATAGAACTTACGCCATTAAAAGGTGCAGAAAAAATAGAAAAAACAGGTGTTGAAGTTATCTCAATGCTTAAATATGACTTAGACTAGGGCGAAATTAAAATATAAATATAATAAAAACTCCTCTTTTATTATAGAGGAGTTTTTACTTATTAATATCATTTATTATTCACTTAATAGTTTATCTGCTAGTGGAGATTCAACTTTTCCATTTAGAGTTTTAGATACTCGTTTAATATTTTCAGCCATAACATCCATTTGATTAGTCCAAATAAAGTTATCTAATACATATTTTTCTCCTTTAGTAAAATCTCCATCTATTTGTATTCTTATTATTTCTTCTAACATTTTTCTAGCTGTAGGTATCATTTTTTCAATATTAACAGTTAAAACACCATTCATATCAATAGAAATAGCACCTTCCTTTAAGAAATAATAGTTTTGCATAACAGAACGCACTCTATGAGCTTGAGATAATGTTGGCTTTGATTTAAGCATATTATCAGCAGCATAAGTCACAATAATTTGATCTCGTTCTTCTTTTGTGTACATACCATTTTCAACAAGAACATCAAGCATTGCAAGAGATGTCATATCAGCCTTATTTTCTTCTATTATTGATTTATACTTTCCTAATGCTTCTGTTCCAGAATTAGGCCCAAGAGAATGAGCATTTTCATGACCTATAGTAAACCAATGATCAGCTTCATCATTATAATACTTATGTTGTTCTTTATTTAATATTGCATCAAGTCTTTCTTGCATTTTTTTCTTTGCATCTTCGCTTGTTATTAATCTAATTTGGCGATGATAAACATTACGTCTTCCTCCACCAATTGAAATTGACAATTTATCATCATTTGGCAAGTTTTCTGCTAATGTAATACCAGCCCTAAATGCGCCTACATCTCCTGAAACCATAACTAAATCAGCGTCAACCATAGTTTGTTTTGATTCTTTATCTGCAGAAATATTTTGGACATATTCGCCATTGAATGGCATATTTTTAGCCATTACAGGTAGAAACTCTTTTACTTTTAAAATAGCTTCTGTACCTTTTTTATTTATAATACCAACTCTTCCACCAAGAAAATCTTTAGCTACAGGAGTAATATTATTTTCATCTAATAATGATTTTAATTCTTCATTTTCTATAACAGTTTCAGTCATTTCATCTGAATAATTTTCTCTTGTTATTGTAAATTCTAATGGAGTATCTTGAAGAGTTGCCCATTTTTTATCTGCATAAGCATCTAACATAGGATCGGCTACTCTTAGAGCTTTCGCTTGAAGTCTTAAATATTCATTGAAGTCTGAATTAGTAGAAACTTCACTTGCTTTTTCAATGTAATCTGCCATTAAAGAAAAATCTTCTCTGAATTTATCAATATAATCAGTTGCTTTTAATTCATCACCATATCTTTCAACAACAGAACGTTGATTTAATATTGTTTTTACTTCTTCTATTTTTCCTTCATTTAACATTTTTATTAAAATATTATGGAATTCTTCAACTGATAAATCTTCAGGATAAATACCTTTACCAGGCATTTCATGAACATCTTTAGCTAATTCTATTATATTTGATTCTCTATCTATTGCGCATAAACCTTTTTGAGCATCATATAAGATTTTTGTTAATTCTGCTTGTTTATTACCTTTTTCGATTTCTTTATTTAAAAATTCTTCGAATGGAAGATTATGACAACTATCAAGCTGTTTATTAATTTTTTCTAAAATATTCCCAGCTTTTACCAAATATTTTAATGCTTCTTTATCACCACTTGCAAGTGATGTATATTCTTCAGAATCAATATTTAACATTTTTTTTGTTGTTAAATAATCTTTATGCGTACGCTTTTCTAATTCTTCCATTGAAAGATTTAATTCGTATTGTCTTGTCATATAAAACATCCTTTCACAATTACTCCATACTAATATATCATATAATCTATATTATAAATAAACTACAACTATAATAATCTTGTATAACTTGAATTATTATGATATAATCAACCCGAAAAGAGGGCGTTTTATGACAAATATAATTATTTATAGCGAAACAAAAGAAAGTAAAATCAAAGATTTACTTATGGATATAGATGATGTAAATGTTAGAGTCGAGTCTCCAGAAACAATGAGAGATTTTGCAACTCTAAATCCATCACTTATAATTCCTGAAAATGTTTATAACCTAAACAATATATTAATGACTACAAAATTTTCTTGTCCAATTTTATTTATAGGTGCAATCCCAGAAAATACTATTGTAAGGGCTGAAGGATATGATTTTATTAAAGAACCAGTCGACAAGAAAGAACTAGAAACACGTGTAAAAGCATTATTAAAAATCAGTTATTATAAAAATCGAATGAATGAAGTTAGTACAACTGATGAATTAACAGGTTTACACAACAGAAAGTACTTACAAGAACAACTTGAAGCAGAAATCTCAAGAGCAAAACGTTATGGAACAAAACTTTCTTGTATATTATTCGATTTAGACTACTTTAAGGTTGTTAATGACATGTATGGTTATGAATGGGGTGATATACTTTTAACCAAAGTTGCAGGAATGTTAGCAGAAGCAGCAAGAAAAGAAGATATCGTAACAAGATATGGCGATGAAGAATTCTTAATTATTCTTCCAAATACTGTTGAAGATAATGCATTTATTTTCGGAGAAAGATTTAGAAAAGAAGTTGAAAAATTTGAATTTATTCCAGCTGGAGAAGAAGAAAGACACCAAATTACAATATCTGGAGGAATATCAACATTCCCTTGTATGGAAGAAGTTGCAGAAGATGCAAATACTCTTATTAGATATGCTGAGCATGCATTATATAATGCGAAAAAACGAGGAAAGAATAAGATTGTTCAATTCTCTCACATGAACTTAGAATACTAATAAATAAGTATTAATTTAAATTCTTTTAAGAGCAAGCTTGAGTTTATCAAGCTTCTCTTTTTTAGTTCCAATACCAGTTAAAAGAAGAGTTGATATATCATTTGTTTTTTCATCTTCAATATTAAAAGAATATAACTTTTCTGATAAATCAAAACCTGACAAACCTTCTTTTTTAATCAAAATTTTAGTAATATCATCACCACCAAAATCATACTCTGGTAATGATTCTCTTAACTCTATTATATTATTAATTAATTTTGATATTTCTTTTTTACCTCTTGAAGAATTTAAATATCGAATATTCTTCTCAATTGTTAATAACAATGGATACGATGGAGAAGTAGTTGAAATTATATCAAGTTTTAAATTGATATCACAATTCACATGCAATAATGCCGTAGGATTAAGCCCTCCTGCTGTTTTATGCAAGGATTGAACTACAAAATCAGCATATTTTATAGCTGATTCCGGTAATTTATCAGAAAATGGATATAATGCACCGTGTGCTTCATCTACAATTAAAAATGTATCATATTTATTACAAAGTTCTTTTATCGCCTTAACATCAGAAACATATCCTTCATAGCTAGGAGAAGTAATTATTACAGCTTTAATTTTGAAATTTTTAAAATAAGGCTCTAAATCTTCTGGGTTAACCCCTCTTGGAACTCCAAACTTATCATCGTTTGGAACATTATAAAAAATAGGATTTGCCCCAGCTAATTTTACTGCATTCAAATGAGATTTATGAGCATTTGACCACAACAAAATATTATCACAACAGCCTGATACAACAGATAAAACCGATGCTAAAACCCCAGAAGTAGAACCATTTGTGAGAAATTTTGTTTGCTTTGTTCCATATACGCTAGCTGCAAATTTTTCAGCTTCAACCAACATTTCTTCAGGATTATGTGTATCAGTTTCTGAAATATCATACTTATAAAAATGCCTAAATTTTTTAAAGATAAAAAACCTCTGAGAATGAGAAGGTGTTGTAAATAAATTTATATTAAATTTTGTTTTTATTAACTTATCAAATCCCATATTTATAAATCAATCTTTGATTCACCCAAGTCGAAATCAGCATCCTCAAACGCAAAATTTTCAACTTCCTCTTCTTCTGCTTCATTATTTTTAGTTACAATTTTTAATTTTTGCTCCAATTCTTCAGGAGAAATTTTGGCATTTGCACGTATTAATTCTTCATAAATCAAATCTTTATAATCAATTACAAGTTTTTTCTTTGGATTATCTAATATTAAACCTGCCAACCAACCAAAAGTCCCTAAGAATAATATACCTGGGAATATATGATTTAATGCATCATTTACAGAATAATAATCTATTGACCAATGTTTAATCATAACAATTAAACCGACTAAAAGCATTGTTGTACAAGTAAAAAAAATGCAAAAAAATCGTCTAAAATAACTACTTTTTGTATAACTGTTTTTTCTTCTTTTTTTATTACCCATTATTTATTATCATTTTCCATACTTTTCTTCATACAAAAATGAACTAATGACATTTTATCAACATTACTTAAGTGAGTAAAACGTCCAGAAATTGTATATGAACCATCATCACATTTTTCTACACGAATTAATTGATATTTACAATTTACTTCTATTTCATCATTTAATTGAATAGTTACATTATATTCATACTCAATATTAATATTGTCATTTGTCTTAATTTTCATACCACCAGCTGACAAATCTAAGGTTCTAACATTATGAATAGTACCTTCATATTCTAGTTTTAAATCTTCTAAAAATTTAATACGAGTAAATTTTCTTCTTTGTAAAAATCTATGTTTTTTAGGATTAGCTATTGATATTTCATTTCCATTTAAATCACGAATATATGATTCAAAATACAAATACCCATTATCAGTTAAAGAATAAAAGTCACAAATATGTTTTTGCATCAAACCTTTTGGAACATATTTAAGACGCATCTTAAAACCTTCCATTGTAACTTCGGTAATCTTACCTTTATTTGTATCTTTAAAATCGTGAGGAACGATTGTAACTATCTGATCTTTTTTTAATAATTCGCGCATTTTGTTACCTTTCTACTTTTTAGTAATTGGAACTCTTACAATACCAATAGATTTAGCTTTAACATTCTGTGTAATTTCATTATACGACATAATTGAAATTTGAGGATATGTTCTTTCAATTAAACGCCTAAATACCAACCGAATAGGGGATGAACATAATATAACAGGTTGATTTCCAGTAGTTGTTATTGCTTTTTCCAGCTCTGTATTTAAAGTATCTAATAATTTTCTTGTAAAATCAGGATCAAGAGTTAAATTCTGGCCATCAGGACTAACGCCTTTAGCTATAGTAGTTTCAACATCTGGAGCCAAAGTTATTGCTAATAATTCACCTGTATCAGCTAAATTTTGTTTACAGATATTACGGGCAAGAGCTTGTCTTACTTGTTCTGTTAAATAATCATAATTTTTATTTACTTTTGCGTGTATACTAATTGACTCTAATATAGTTTTTAAATCACGAACAGCAACACGTTCTCTTAATAAATTTTGCATTATTAATTGAACATCTGCAACAGACACATCTTTCATTACATCTGCCACATACTCTTCTGAAACTTCATTTTTAAGATTATTAATAAGTTGTTGAACATCGGCTCTAGATAATATTTCAGCAGCATTCTTTTTAATTACTTCTGTAAGGTGAGTTGAAACAACTGCAGAAGGACTAACTACTGTATATCCAGCAAGTTCAGCATCATCTTTAAATTTTTCTTCAATCCATAACGCAGGTAAACCAAATGCTGGTTCAACAGCATGAATACCTGTGATACCAATATCTTCGGCATTACCTCCAGCATTCATTGCAAGACTTCTATCTGGATAAATCTCACCTGATTCTAATGCAACACCTTTTAATTTAATTTGATAAGTATTAGGAGCTAATTGCAGATTATCACGAACCCTTATTGATGGCAAAACAATACCTAAATCTAGAGCTGTTTGACGTCTTATTTGGGCGATACGTTCTAATAAATCACCACCCATTTCAATATTTAAAAGAGGTACTAAACGATAACCAACTTCAATTTCAATAGTTTCAACATTGAGAAGTTGCATAACACTTTCTCTTGAACCTTTCTTATCTTGTTTAGCTTCCATTTTCTTTTCTTGTTCTGCTTTTTTCTCTTGTTCAACTTTTTCTTTCGTTTCTTCTTGTTTTGTTTGACGTTTAAAATATGCACCAACACCTGCTAATACTCCAATAGTCATAAATGGTAGAGTTGGCATGCCAGGAACAATACCTAACATCATTAATAATCCTGATAATACTCCTAAAATTCTAGGGTCAGAAAACATTTCATTATCAATATCTTTTGATAATGACTCATCTTTACCAGTTGCACGAGAAACTATTAAACCTGTAGCTGTTGATATTAATAAAGCAGGAACTTGCGATACTAAACCATCACCAACTGTTAATATTGTATAAGTTGAAAGCGCAGTTGCAGGATCCATCTTTAATTGAAGCATTCCAATAATCAAACCACCAACAATATTTACTATTGTGATAATAATCCCAGCAGTTGCATCACCTTTTACGAATTTAGAAGCACCATCCATTGTTCCATAGAAATCTGTTTCGCGTTCTAGTTTTCTTCTTCTTTCTTTTGCCTGTTCTTCATCAATGATACCTGCATTTAAGTCAGCATCAATACTTAATTGTTTACCAGGCATTTTATCTAATGTAAATCTTGCAGATACTTCAGCGACACGAGTTGCACCACCGGTAATTACCATAAAGTTAATCAATACCAAGATAATGAAAATTACAAAACCAACAACATAATTCCCACCAACAACGAATTCCCCGAAGGCACTAATAACGTTACCAGCTTCGCCTTGCAATAAAATCAATCGAGTGGAACTTACGTTCAAACCAAGCCTAAACAGTGTTGCAATAAGCAAAACTGTAGGGAATGAAGAATAATCAAGTGGTTCTTGAGTATATAAACATACTAAAAGAATAATAACTGCTAATGAAATATTAACTGTTAATAATATATCTAAACAAAAAGGAGGTAATGGAATAATCATCATACAAACGATAACAACCAACCCCACTGCGAGGATGATATCATCATTTTTTAATAATTTTGCTAACTTACTTAAATCCAACTACCTTACTTCCCCTTTTTATTATATACGTATGCTAAAATCTCTGCAACAGCTACATATAAGTCTGATGGTATTATACCATCAACTGGTACTGTATTGTATAATGCTCTTGCTATTGGTCTATTCTCTACGATTGGAACATTATTATTTTTGGCTATCTCTCTTATTCTAAAAGCAACATAGTCGATACCTTTTGCCACAACCATTGGAGCTGGAGCTACAGTTTTATCATATTTTATAGCTACAGCATAGTGAGTTGGGTTAGTAACAACAACATCAGCCTTGGGAACATTTGACATCATACGCTGTTTAGACATCTGTATTTGTATTGATTTAATTTTTGATTTTATTTTAGGATCCCCTTCAATGTCCTTATATTCATCTTTAACTTCTTGTTTAGTCATTTTAATAGATTTTTCGTACTCCCAATCTTGGTACTTTTTATCTAGAAGTCCTAATACAATCATTGCAAGACACATGTTAATAAGCATCTTGATTAGAATTGAACATATAACTCCCATAGCAGTTGCAGGATCTGCCCCTAATATTGCAAATAATTCATCTTTTCTACTATTTGCTGTAGCATAACCACAAGCACCAACAACTACGATTTTTATAATTGATTTCACGAACTCAACCATCGTTCTTGGTTCAAAAGGATTAAATAATTTTTTTGCATTTTCCAAGGCTCTTTTAGGTGATATATTATTAAAATCAAATTTTACTTTTTCTATCGCAAATACATGACCAACATTTAAACGAACAATAATTAATGCAGAAATAGCAAGAATAAGTAAAAAAGGTAGTATTACCCCTGCAGCTTCCTTAAAATAAGGAGCAAGAATACCCATTACATTATCTGTACAAACAGTATCAGGATGAATATTAGTAAATGTAAATCTTAATAAGTTGACTAATTTATCTAAAATTAGTTTTCCCATCACAGCAAGTAAAGCAACAGAAACTGTAATGACTAAAGCAGATGCCAAGTCTTTACTCTTAGATATATTACCTCGTTCACGCTCCTTCTCTCGTCGTCGGGTGGTGGCCGATTCGGTCTTTTCTGCTGCAGATTCGTTCCCCATAAGTAATTAGATTATGCTAGATTTTCTAGCTGTTTAATCTTCCTCTCATCTAGTTTTGTACGTACTATATAATAGATTATTTTACCATAATAAAGTCAATAAAAAAAGGAGTTAACAAATGTTAACTCCTCTTTAATATCGGTATAATTTTATACGCAACAACTTGCTTTTAAATATTCACTTAATTTAGCAGCTTTGTCTGTTGCTTCCCAAGGAACAACTAAATCAGTTCTTCCCATATGACCATATGCAGCTAATTTTTGATAGAACTTACCACCATTTTTAGCAGGTAAATTTCTTAAATCAAATTGCTTAATAATTGCTGCTGGACTTAAATCAAAGTTTTCAGAAACTATTGCTGAAATTTCATCATCAGATAATTTACCTGTGCCGAACGTATCAACAAATATAGAAATTGGTTCAGCAACACCAATTGCATAAGCTAATTCAATTTCACATTTTTCAGCAAGCCCAGATGCAACGATATTTTTAGCAACATATCTTGCAGCATAAGCAGCAGATCTATCAACTTTTGTTGGATCTTTTCCACTGAATGCTCCACCACCGTGTCTTGAATAACCACCATATGTATCAACAATAATCTTACGTCCTGTTAAACCAGCATCACCTTGAGGACCACCGATTACAAATCTTCCTGATGGGTTGATTAAGATTTTAGTTTCTGAATCTAATTTAATAGTTTCTGTTTCAAATACATAATCAATTACATGTTGTTTTAAATCACGTCTGATTATTTCTTGAAGTTGTTTATTATCTGAAATTCCATTAATTTCTGGATCATGCTGAGTTGAAAGAACTATTGTGTGAATTCTTGATGGTTTTCCATCAACATATTCAACTGTTACTTGAGATTTACCATCTGGTCTTAAGTATGATAATAAACCTTCTTTTCTTACTTGAGCTAATCTATATGATAATTTGTGAGCTAAACTTATTGGAAGTGGCATTAATTCAGGAGTTTCATCACAAGCATAACCAAACATAATACCTTGGTCTCCAGCTCCTAAACTTTCTGTTTCTAATGTTGAAGTATCTGCATTATCACTTCTTGTTTCTAATGCTTTATTAACTCCACCAGCAATATCAACTGATTGTTCATCAATACTTGTTAATACAGCACATGTATTAGCATCAAATCCACCACTTGATTCTCCAACATAACCAATATTTTTAATAGTATCTCTTACAACAGATGGGATATCTACATAACAATCTGATGTTATTTCCCCAGATACTAAAACCATACCAGTAGTTACTGAAGTTTCTGCTGCAACTCTAGATTGTGGATATTTTGTTAAAAACTCATCTAAAATAGCGTCTGAAATTTGGTCGCATACTTTGTCTGGATGTCCTTCAGTTACTGATTCTGAAGTAAATAAAAAATTTCTTGATTTCATCTATAATTCTCCTTAATTTATATACACAACCGGTAAGGTTTTTAATTCCAACCCGGTCACTACTTTAAAAATATTTTATTACAAAAAACATATATAGCAAACTTTTAACCTAAAATTTATATAATATTCACATAAGTTTACTTTTTGTGTAAAAAAAATATATTTCCTTTATAATAACCTTAAGGAGATATTTAAAGAGAGGTCAAAACATTGAATAATAAACTTAATGACGGAGTAGGTAAAAAAATTGTAGAAGCTCTAAAAAAGCAATCAGAAGGTGAATTATTAGAAGTAGAAGAAACTACAAAAACATCTGCAAATGCTGTTGATGGTTTAATCCCTAATATTGAAGAAACTGTTTTAAACTCTAACATCAATGAAACAACTTCTGATAATAGTATGGATTTTTCAAACATTAGACTTGATAATATTGAAGCTCAAGAAGAACCTATAGTACAAGAGATAGAAGGAATTGAAACTTTTAAAGAAGAACCAATAAATGATATTATGCAATCAAATTCTTTTGCTGATATTAACTTAGGCAGCTTTATTGATGAGCCACAAACAAATAAATTTACTCCTGAAATTAATGATTTAGAAATGCCTGCTAATATTGTCATTCTTAAAAAACTTATTTCACAACTTCCAAGTGGAGTAACAAGACATACTGGAGCACAAATCATTAAACAAACAATGGAAGCTCTTGGAATCTCAATGAAAAGTGTTCTTAAGGAAGCTCAAGATGTTCAAGATAATCTAAAAGAGTCTGCAAAAGAATGCCAAGCAACAATTCAAGAATATAAAAGACAAATTACAAGCTTAGAAAAACAATCTCAAAATTACCAAAAACAATATGGAGCATTAAACGATTTAATAAGCTTGTTTATCCAAACTAAGTAATTGAATTCAATCAAATTAATACAACAAAAAAGACTTCCAAGATTTTTGGAAGTCTTTTTTAATATATAAGTAAAAGTTTAGACTATACTTGTTTTGTAGTTTTAATATACTGACAAGTATCAGCTATCTTAGCAGCAGAACCAACTACTGTTGAAAGTGCTGCAAAACCTGCTAAAGGACCTGCAACTTTTTTTACTACAGGATGATTTAAG
>CALUWB010000002.1 GCA_944324375.1 Candidatus Gastranaerophilales bacterium
CAATTATTCTATATTATATATTTATTATATACAATAAAATATTACAAAAAATTTACACAATCTATTTGTACGAACATCCTATTAAATTTTTAACAGCCGAGTAGAAAAGATTAATTAATGTAAAACATTTGACCTCAATATGAAATATTATTGAGAAAAAAACATGTTTATAATACACTATGATTGGTTACACTAGTTTGATAGGAGTTATCCTAGTCTTTTTTACAGAGATGAAACAGGTAGCCCGTAGTAAAGTACATTAATATAAAGGAGAAATGCTATGGCAGTAGCATCAATGATTGAATTATTAGAAGCAGGCGTTCACTTCGGACACCAAACACAACACTGGAACCCAAAAATGAAACAATACATCTATGGGGCTAGAAATGGTATTTATGTTTTAGACTTAAGAAAAACAACTGATTTATTAGATAAAGCATATGAAGTTGTTAGAGAATACGCTGCTAAAAACAAAAACATCTTATTTGTTGGAACAAAAAAACAAGCATCAGAAGTTGTAACAGAAGAAGCTAAAAGAGCTGGCGCTTATTATATCAACAGAAGATGGTTAGGTGGTATGTTAACTAACTTTGAAACAATCAGAACAAGAGTTAACAAATTAAGAGAATTAGAAGATTTCATCTCTAGCGGCCACGTAGAAAAATTACCTAAAAAAGAACAAGCTCAAATTTCAAGACAAGTAACAAAATTAAGCAGAACTTTAGGCGGTATCAAGGAAATGAGAGGTCTTCCTGATTTAATTTTTGTTGTTGATCAAAAGAAAGAAGCAATTGCAATTGCAGAAGCTAACAAATTAAATATACCTGTTATTTGTTTAGCTGATACAAATGCTGATCCTGAAGGAATTGATTACATCATCCCTGGTAATGATGATGCTATTCGTTCAGTAAAATTAATCACTTCAAAATTAGCAGATGCTGTTCTTGAAGGTAAACAACTTAAAGAAGCAAAAGCTAACACAGGTAAAATCGAATCTATTAAAGCAGAAGATGCAGGTGTTGTTGAAGAAGCAAAATCTGAAGAAACTGCAAACGTTTAATTCATAAATTTAAAGAGCGAGGTTCTTCCTCGTTCTTTTTAAATAAATTTTAGAAGGAGAAAATAAATGAACGTTACAGCTACAATGGTAAAAGAACTTCGTGACAAAACTGGTGCTGGTATGATGGATGCTAAAAAAGCATTAGTTGAAGTTGACGGAGATATGGAAAAAGCTATGGAAGTACTTCGCCAAAAAGGTATCGCTTCTGCTGAAAAGAAAATGGGCAGAATCGCTGCTGAAGGTAGAGTAGAATCATATATCGATGACTCTTGTGGTGCAGTTATCGAACTTAACTGTGAAACAGATTTCGTTGCTAAAAACGAAGAATTCATTGAATTAGCAAAAGGTTTAGCTGAAATGGTTGCTAAAATGAACCCAGCTGACGTTGCAGCTTTAGAAGCTTTAACTTGCCCTAAATGTGGTAAAGTAATCTCTGAAGTATTAAAAGAAAAAATCGCTTCTATCGGTGAAAAAATCACTATCAGAAGATTTGCTAGATACGAAGGTAATGTTGCATCATATATCCACAATGGTAAAATTGGTGTATTACTTGAAACATCAGCTGCTGATGCAGAATTAACAAAAGATATCTGTTTACACATCGCATCTTGCGCACCTGAATTCGTTTCAAGAGCTAGCATTCCTCAAGAAGTAATTGCTCACGAAACTGAAATCGAAATGGGTAAAGAAGATTTAGCTAAAAAACCTGAAAATATCAGAGCTAAAATCGTTGAAGGACGTGTTAACAAATTAATGGCTCAAAAATGTTTATTAGAACAACCATTCGTTAAAAATCCTGATATGACTATTGAACAATTAATTTCTGGCAAATTAAATATCGTTAAATTTGAAAGATTTGTTCTTGGTGAAGGTCTTGAAAAAAGAAACGAAAACTTTGCTGATGAAGTTATGAACCAAATCAAAAAATAGTTGAATATTTTAATAATTGAAAAAGCGATAGGTAAAATATTTATCTATCGCTTTTTCATATTAAGAAATAAAAGAATGGACTGTTTTAGATTCCAGTCCATTTTAATAACCCTATATGAAAATTGTAATATTATATAAAATGACTACTAGCCTCCAAACACTTTGAAACCTTGTTCAACGTGCTTATCTACTACTTTTTTAACAGCTTCCATTTCATTTTGTAATGCTGATTGTTCTGTATTTAATTGTTCAAGCCTTAATTCTAAATTTCTATCCTGAGCCTGTATAATTTCTGTTTTAGCATTTATATCTGCTATCGCTTTATCGTATTCTTTTTGCTTATAGTTATACTGATTAACAGCATCATTATACGCAGCTTCATCAATTACGGTTTCAACATTCAAAGTATAAACAACTGAATCATTTTCAAATTTTACAGTTGAAAAACGGCCACTACCATCAGTATCTAACAAAGCTTTTTGAGTTTCAGTAACTTTAGTATCAAGATAAGTGGCATTATAATAAGCTAATTTATCCTGTTGTCCGTCAATACCATTATCAGCAATTGAATCTTCATCATAAGCACTAGTTGCTGATTTTTCTAAATCAAATACTGTTGTATAGTATTTAACACCATCCTTTTCAAAAGAATAAATACCTCCGATATACTCTCCTGCTGCGTCAAAACATTTTGCAAAATTTTCGGCTGCAGCTGTACTACCATTAGGTCCTTTCATATCCTTTATAATTTGCTGAATTTCAGTAGAGATTGTACTATCTTTTTTATAATCATCTTGAGATAATAAAGTTAACTTACTATTCCCAACTGCAGTATAATCTTTAAAAGTCGGAGAATATTTTGCAGTATCAATTGGTAATTTAGAACCAACTATCATTGTCTTTAAATCAGCTTCTTTAGCATAATTACCATCTTCATCTTTGAAATATACAGTTTTTGAATTACTTGCCAAAACTGTTTTATCTTTATGGTCTAATGAAGTTTGAGATTGCTTTATTTCATTGGCACTTATATAATTTCCATTTGCATCTTTATAGAAAGAATCATTTTTATCATAATCCGTTCCATAAACTTTTATAAGTTCAGCTTCTTGTGCAGCATCTGTTGTATCAACTTTGTTATAAACCGTTTGAGTATTAGTAACTTTATCAATATCAGATGTTGTAGCACCGTTTGTACCGTCAAGATTTATAGCATACTGTTCTGTAGTAGTTGATTTATAATATTTATTTTCAGCAACACCGCCTGCTTTTACTTTAGCGACATCGGCTTCAAAATCTGTACCATAGATTGCAAGCATATTTTTGTACTGTTGGTCATCAACATCTAAAGTATTCAAATCTACAGGAGCATATGTTTGACCACCATATGTATAGTTAGAACCTGCTTGAACAAAAGATGTAAGTGCCACACCTGCATTTTGAACAGAAGTCTGAATATCAGTATAGGTATAAGTATCAGCTACATCATTATAGCTAAAATAATCTGCAACCAGATTTGTTCCTGATATTGCATTAATTTTCATTCTGTCCAATGAATTATTGTTGTCCACCGGCCTGAACGTATGTTTATAGTTGTTGCTATCTGTGATAATGTAAGACCCATTGCCGGTCTGAGTCGGAGGAAGTAGAGCTTTTACATAGAGCTCTTTGTGATTTTTAGCTGGATCATAGGAGTACTTGTCTGTTTTTACAGCCTGTACTTGTGGGTCATTCATCAATTTTTTAGACCCGGTGTAAACTTTTTCATAGTGATAAGATGTTACTACATAGTTATATTCAGAGTCAGAATCACCTATTTGATAATAATTTTCTAAAACTGAATCATTAATACCATCACTATAAGAATATTCTAATTTAGTAAAATCAGTTGAAGAAGGAGCTGTTGGAACCTGCATTCCAAGCATTTGATTAAACAAATCTGCTGTTTGGTTCGCAAGAATTAAACGAGATTGGTTAATCTGTTGACCTTCATATTCAACATTACTTTTTCTCGCTGTTAAAGCTATATATCTTGCTTGTGAGGCAGCCATTCCCATAGGGGTTTTCTCTTCTTCTTTCTTTTTACTTACTACTCACATATCATGTTACAAGGGTTTTATACACTATTCAAGGGATATAATAGATATTTTATACTTTAGATGGTGGAATTTTATACTTTAGTATAATTCAAAAGAGTGTATATATTATTAATTTGTATCTCTAGTGAATTCCGTCAAATCGCACCCAAGAGCGCCTATAATTTTTATAATTTCAAGAATAGGTGGTTTATATCGACCTTTTTCAAATCTAATATATTTTCTAAGCCTCATACCAAGCAAGCTAGCAAATTGTTTTTGCCTAAACTTTCTTTTCCTAATTTTGAGAATCTTTTTCCGAAAAAAGTCTGAGTTATACATAGTTTATTACTTATAATTTAATTTATCATATTCATATTGAATAATATAATCAACAATATGAATATGATATACCGTAGAAACATTTTTGTCAAATAAATAGAATAATAGTATGGTAATTGATTTAAAAAGTTTGGCAAAAAATTTTGCAAAGAAGGTGAAATTAGAACGAGTAAAAATGGACATTTCACAAGAAAAACTTGCAGAATTAGCGGGATTAAATAGAACAACAATAAGTGCAATAGAGAGATGTAAGATGTCCCCAACATTGGACACAGTAGGTAGTTTGGCAAATGCTTTTGGTTTAACAATCGAGGAAATGTTCAATTTTAATTTTTAATTGGATAATTTTCTTTGAATTGGATAATTTTTACACCGAGTTGCAATCAGTATTGCACCCTATTTACTGCAATTTCTTCATGGTATGAATGATTATGACTTTTTAATTTATTTTTAAGTATTTTTTTATTATAAAACAGATAGGAATATATAATGCAGTAGAAGAAAAATTAAGAGAGTCCATAGTCCTGCATAAATATCATTATTTATTGTTGTATTCTCTCAATATAATTTTATATATTGGGAGATATGTAAGAAAATTTGAAAATAAAACTATTGAGAAAAATAATCCAACTATGATGTCGCCTTGACCTACTATGTATGATCCTATGATATCAATGCTTATAAAAATTAATAATAATATATGAGCTAATTTTATATGTTTATGAAAATATGAAGTAAAATTATATATTTTGTCGAATTTTAGATATAGTTTTTTTTCAATAAAATATCTAATTGGATTAGTAAATATTATATTGACTAATGAACTTATAATAGGTATAACCATTGCATATTCATACAAGGATGCATTTTGTGATAATTTTATACTTGCAAGTATTACTATTGTAAGTAAACAAAAAATAATTATTGGTAAAAAATCAAAAAATAAAAATGCGAAAATAAATTTTATCCAGTAATTCTTTTGTTCCATTTCATACCCCTTAATAATTTTATATTAATACAAATATAATCATATATATTAATATATTTTCAATTAAAAACAGTAAATATATTATAAATATCTGAAAATTATGTTATAATATAATAATTATGAAGGATATGATTAAACAATTATATCAAAGGTTTATTTCCTTAAAATCTATGTGGTGGACGCATGTTCTATCTATTTTGACAAACATTTTTTTTATTCCGTATTTTATATTGATAATTATTAATATAATTATCAACATTATTATATGTTTTACAAATGGTAGTGGAATTAAAGAATACTCAATTTTAAATGGTATAATATCAATTATTTTTATTATTATATCTTATGGAATAATAATGCCAATCACTCTTGTAGTTTTTATTACAGAAATGTTTACATCTTTTAAATTAGTAGTAAAGAATAAAATTTTGATAAAAAATCCTGTTTACCATACATTTTGGCTTACAGGATTTATTATATTTATTATAAATATGTTAATTATTTTTATTTTAAGACTTAAATATTGTTTGGGATTTTAATTGGTATATGTAAAATAAATGGTTCTAGATGCATTAATTCTTGTTGCCTTGCTGCATTATTATTTATATATATAATTAATTCTTTTAAAATATTTTTTCCTGTTTCATCTAATTTAATATTTGTTAAGTCCTTATTTAAAATTTTATTTGATATTATTTTAAATGTCTCTATATATTTCCATTTTTCAAAATCAAAATTATCTATATAATCCATAACAATATTACCATTTTTATCAATATGTGGATTATAAATATCGACATAATGTAATGTTAGGTATAATGATAAATTATTATATGAATTTGTATTATATTCATATTCAATAGTAATAATTTTATTTTTAAGTTTTCCTGCTCTAATTTCATTAATATTTTTATTTATAAATTGTTTTAATTCTGTAGAATTTATAATTTGTTTTGTTAAACTTGAATTATTTTTAACACTAATAATATATGTATTATTAATTTTTTCTTCTAAATTTTTATCATTTACATTTAATTTACGGCTATTAATAATTTTTTGTTTTATAATATTTTTTAAATTACTATTTTTTAAGTCTGAAAATTTAAAATATAAATTATCTTTATTATTATTTTTAATTTTTTTTATATCATTATCTGCTAATGATAGTGATATTTTATAGTATTCTAAAAATGGAAATATATTTGGGATGATTTTAGTTAGTGCCTTCTGACTGATTTGTGGGATATTTAGCCATTCATAATCTCTATAAATTTTAAAATTTTCATGTAAGAAATTATGTATGCTTTTTTTTATAGATTGTTCAGATGTTCTCATTTCAAATTTATAACTGCCGTCAGGATTTTTAATTTGTTTATAATCTAAATTGTTATCAACCGATATTATATTCTGATTTGTTGGAATAATATTTTTATCCATGTAATCATTATCATCTCCACCTTTTTTCTTAACTTTCCTAATATGTTTTGCTCCACAGGTTCTGATATAGTCCTCTACCTCTGTACCATCTTTTTTGGTATAGCCAGATACTTCATAAGAGCCAACACATGGTGTTTCTATATATTCATATTGGTTATTTGTATTTGAATTATCAGTTTCTTTGTTTTCATCTTTAGGTATATTTTGTTCAATTTTACCTTCAAGAGGTTTATTTGCCGATGGCTTTATCTTTTCCACCTCTTGTTTCTCAAAATATACTTCATCAAAATCATCGTAGTTTTTATTCTCATTTAAAGATGTGACCATTTTACCGTCATAAAGCTTTTCTGAAATAGAATATGCAAGCATTGATTTTATTTGATTATCATTTAGATTTTTGCCTTTTATAGATTTTTTCAAATCTTTGGCAATTTCTCTTCCAACTCTAGCATTCCAAATTTTCATTGAGGCTTCTTTTAATGTTTCATTATTGTATTCAGAATCCATTTTTAAATTGCTTTCAAATTGCTTTTTAGCAACTTTGTCACCATATTTATATGCAATATATGATGATATATATGCCATTCTAAATGCATCCAATTCATCGTTAAGACCATAAGTATTTGATTGTCTAAACTTATAATAATTTTGAAATAATCTAACATCTTCTTCTAATCTTTGTTTAGTATAATCTTGAAATTTTAATACCATAGCTCCTCCTTAAATTATTAAATATTTGCACATAATAAGAACTAAATGTTATAATATAATTATAAAACAATGTAAAATATTATCTTACTATGTAAGATATAATAATACATTATAAGAATTTTAACAAGAGTTTTATACTAACTCTATTAATATTTCTTTACATTTAATATCTTTTTTTATTTCAATTTATAATTTTTCTGGTTGTATGGTCATAATAAGAAATTCTTTTTGAAATGATACTTCATCAACATAATTGTTAAGCTTTTATCATAATTCATTGACTCTATTTTATGCTTTTCTTACAATTTTCATGAGGAAATGAAGTGAATATCTTCAGCTGTGCCGCAGCCGTAATAGCCGGAATACTCAAATTTTGACAATGTTTCGTCGCAAAACATTGTAGGCAAAGGGGTAAATGAAAGAGTAGAAAGGTTTATTGTGAGTATCGCAGTATCAGCAATACAAGCATCAGGAGTACGTTCAGGGCTATGTCCACATGGTCTGCCACCTGGAGCTTGTCCTATATGCTCAGGTATGGGCTCAGGCTCAAACAAAGTTGTGACTGCCGATTTCTCTGCTAAACCTGGGGAGATGAGTTGGAACGAATGTGCTGCTATTGGTGCATTTCTTAAATCACTACAAAATGCCAGAATGGCGAGAGAAGCTGATTATCAACACCAACTTGTTGCAATTGCTCAGTTCCAAAATAATATGGCTAAAATGGCTGCTAATTTGCAAACTTTTATCCAAAATATGAGCCAATCACCACTTACCAGACCTATTGCGTATGTTGCTCAAAACGTTTTACTTCCTGTGGTGAATTTTATGAAAGATTTACCGGTAAAATTCTTACAAATGACTGCTAATATTGGACAAAAATTAGCTGATATTTCTGATAAGTTAGCGGCAATTTATGGGGAACTTAAAGCTGCTATGGATAAGAAATTCTCTGATTTTGCTAAGAAAGTTAAGAAGAAAATTATTTCTATATTTGAAATATTTAGTTCTAATAATGAATCAACAGACGATGAAAAAATATTAGCATACCAAAAACAACTTAACAAAATACAATCATTTCTCGAAGGAATAAACAAAGAGCTCAATCACAAATACAAACAAATGGTTGAGAAAGATGTCGAAACTTCCTTATCTGCATAACCAACAAATAGAAGGAATTAGATAGTGAATATTTATCAAGATCTAGAGGCACAAAGATTACATAGAAACCAAACCAGAACACAAATCAAAACATCAAATTTAGTTAAAGAAGGAGTATTAGTAAATTCTAATGTTCCATTAAACGACTCTTATAATTCAATGTTGATTTCTGATTCTGTTGAGATGCCTAACAAGTTGTATGAAAGAAATACCAAAAAAGAAAAAGGTTTACTCCCAATAGCTGCAGCGACAACAGGGTTTATGGGTTTAGTTGCAGCAGGAACTGCACTTTTAGCAAAATCTGCTAAAGATACTGTGGAAGTTGATTTAGCTAAAAAACTTCCTTCTATGACAAGAAATGTTTGTATAAATGAAGAAATCAATCAAGCAATATATAGAATGGTTGCATCTCCTAGTAAAAAAGCAACAAAGGCAATGCTTGGTGTTGCAGCTATTTCATCAATGGGATTTATGGGTAAAACCTTCTGTGATGGGTTTAGAGATGTTTGGGTGAAGAAAAAAGAGGCTGATATCCATAAAAACTTACAAGAAAATCTTATAGCAGTAGAAACTCAATCTTTTGCAGGTAAATTACAGATTAATAGAAGTCTTTTAGCTGAAAAGGCAAAAGAATTTTCAAAGGTCTTGGCTGAAAACCCTGAAACGGCTGAAAACTTCAAAAGTCATCATATTCATTTCAAATCAAATAAGTCAAAAGATACTAGTAACAAAAAACAAAAATCTTCATTCCTCAAAAATCTAGGTTATTTTGCTCTAGGTGCTGTATCTTTAGCTGCAATTACAGGTTTTGGATATATTTCGATGAAAAATATTCGAAAAAGTGTTTCTTCGATGAAAGAAGGACGTGAAAAGGTTAAAGAATCAATCAACTTTATAATTGAGAGTATGAAAAATCATTCTCCAGAAACACTTGGAGTTGAAGGACATAATGAAGCAAAAAAATTAAATAGTAATAACATAAAAAATCTGCTTGTATCAATGGACGCAACCCCTGAAGAAGTTGCAGAAACTGCTAAAAAAATGCACTGGCATAATGATGAACAGCAAAAAGAATTTATTGAAGATACATTATTCACAATAAGAAAATCAACAGAAAAAGCTAACAGTGCTCTAGGTGGTTCAGGTGAAGACAGAAACACTTTCTATTCACACGTTAATGATTATACTGCATTCTTCTATAACTGGATGCTTGATTCATCTAACAAACAATTCAAAAGTCTTTTCTTAGGAATAACAGGAGCAACTGCTGCAACATATTTAGGTAAAACAACAGGAGAAGCTATAAAAGATGTTCAGGTAAAAAAATATAATGCAGAAACTGAGCTTTCTCTACAACAAAGACTTGTTGCAACAGAATTAAGAAACTTCAAATCTAAAAAAGAAGCATCTATTCAACCATTATGTGATGAATTTTACAGACAAAAAGATAATGGCAAGCCTAAAGAAGAACTAAAGGTTATGGCTGATAGTATATTAGGAGAAATCAAAAACGGTCCTCCTTATGTATATTCATAGGGGTAGGGGTAAATATATTCACAAATTGAAAAGGTAAAAATGATAAATTCACCGGTATTTAGACAATTCAAGCAACAACAACATTTCAAACCGATAGAACTTCCTAACGAGAATAGGAATTATTGTCTTGTTGATAAAAATAAGGTAGATTTCTACGTAAATCAAAGAGAAAAAGCTCTACCTAAGCTTGAAAATATTCTGAAAAAATCTAACGATGAAAAAGAGGTTACTGAAACCTTATATATTGTTGATCAAATGATTGATAATGGTGTCAAAGGTGTTGATAAAATGTACCCAACATTATCAAGATTTAATGATACAAAATCACCTAATATCCAAACATTTTTGGCTGGGATTTATCGTAAAACAAAAGTTCCTGATGCCTTTGGACCTTTATGTACAATGCTTATACAAAACTCTATAAATCCCCCTAAAACACCTCAATATTTTAATCCAAATGAAGAAATCGGCGGAGCTATTTTAAGTTACTTGGCATAAAATATTAAATTCTTTTATTTGATTTACCCCTGTGCTAAAATATTTTTATGGAAGTTATAAAGAATTTTCTAAAAAAGTTGGATAGAAGATACTTTTCTCGAATGCAAAAAAAACAAAAAATCTATTTAGGCGTTTTTGTTGGAATTGCAGTAGTTTTATTTTGGGCATTTATTAGTGCTGGCGTTATTACCCACAACTTTAACAGAAATATTTTAAAGGGAAATACTGATCAACAAGAATTAGATGTTAAAAGCATGATTTTGACTGAATCTAAAGAAGGTCAAAAGTCTTGGGAAATTTATGGGGAAACAGGTGAATATTCAAGTGACCATAAAATTGCAACATTAAATAACTTAATAGGGAATTTTTATAAAGATAATAAAGTTAATATGAGTTTCCAATCTTCAAAAGGAACTTATAATGAAGAAACTCATAACATAGATTTGTATGAAAATACTTATGTTGTTTTAGAAAATGACATAACGGTAACTGCAGATCACGTTACATATTATAGTGATTCTAAAATTATTACTGCAAATGGACATGTTAAAATCAACAGACAAGGTACATTTATTGCAACAGCTGATGAGGCTGTTGTAAATTCTGATTTTAGTACATTTAAAATAAAAGGACATACACAAACAAATATATATGAATCTAAAGATTCAAAAGGGGCAACTGCTTCGAAAGGGTTATAATGAATAAAAGAAAATTTTTAACGATAATATCATTACTATTTTTATTTTTGAGCGCTGTAACTATTGGTTCAGACTTAATTATTGAATCAAGAACTCAAACTTATTCTGAAAAAGATAGCTTAATTAAATTTTTAGGCGACGTAAAAGTTCGTTATGATGATATTACAATTGTCGGGGATAAAGCTGATGTATCAGTAACGAAAGATAATAAACTTGATACAGCAACATTCCATGATAAGCCGTATGCTTTTCAAATCCAAAATAACAAAAAAAGAGAAGTTAAAGCTAATATAATGAAATTTTCGTTATTAACAAAAGTATTAAGAGCAGAAGGTGACACCCAAACAATTGTTACTGAAGGTAAAACACCTATTGCTATTATAAATGCGAATGAACAAGAATATGATACAAATACAAATGTAATGACTGCAACCGGAACTGTATCTATAAAATATCGTGATATGACAGCTTTTTCTGATAAGGCAATTGTTAAAACAGACAAAAGTGGAAATGTAAAAAGACTTGATTTAGTAGGGAATGCAAAGATTAACCAAACTAAAAACCACGCTCAAGCTGATCATTTCATTTATACTATGGACACTGAAGAAATGGTTGCGATTGGAAATACAGTTACTACAACAGTAACCGATAATGGTTCTGAATTTAAAGTTACTGCTAGATATCAACAGTATGACAAAAAGAACAATGTCTTTATGGGTAGTGGTAATGTTCAAGTATATTATCAAGATTATTATGCAAAATCTCCTAAGATGACTTGTTACCCTGACAAAGCTACAAAAAAAATTAACGAAGTTTATATGACAGGTCGTTCTATGATTCGTCAAGATTATAAAGAAATTCACGCCGATAAGATAAAAATTATTGTTGATCCTAAAAACTTTGAGGCAGTGGGAAATGTTAAAACTATTATTAAAGATATTGATTCAAATACAAAAGATAAAGATGGCAAAGACGGAGGATTCTTATAATGACAGCAAAAACGGATTCTGCTTTAGAATTTTATAAACAAGGAAAATATAAAGAAGCGATTGACGTTTTTAGTACAATCTTAGAGCATGATGAAGGAAATGCTGAAGTTTATAATAATATGGGATTATGCTATGCAAAATTAAATGATTTTGAACAAGCTGAAAAAGCATATAATAAATCTATTGAACTTAATCCTACTATTCCTCAGGCATATATTAATTTGTCAGATTTGTATTACAAGAATAACGAATTAGGAAATTCTATCGGAACATTAGAGCGTGGAACTTATGAAATGGAAGATAATATGGTTCTAGCTCATATGCTAGCAAGGGTTTATCTTGATGATTCAAGATATGATATGGCGATTGTTGAATTAGAAAAAGTTTTAGATAAAGAACCTGAAAATTATGATGCTTACTATGATTTAGGTAGAGTTTATTTTGAACTTGGAGATTATGAAGCTGCGATTAGTAATTTTGAAAACGTTATAGAATACAAAGAAGACAACGAATTTTTATATTACTATCTTGCTCAATCTTATGAAGGAAACAACGAAATTGATAAAGCTATTTCTAATTATTTAAAAGCTGTAACTGTTAATACAAAATTTGCAGTTGCATATAAAAAATTAGGAGTTTTATTCTTAGCAAGAAATGATTTTGAAGATGCTATCGAGTATTTTGAAGATTATATGAATTTAGACATTCCTGATGAAGAAAAAGAAAATATTAAAAAACTTGTTGAGAGAATTAAAGCAAAATTATAAATTATGAATACTAAATATTGGGTTGCTTTATCTTCAATAGAATCTATAGATTCAATATTTATCCAAAAGATTTATGAGTATTTTGGGGATATTGAGCGTGCTTATAATGCATCTAAGACAGAACTTTCTAATATTGAAGGCTTGAGTGTAAAAAAGACTGAATATTTTTTAGAAAATAGAGCAAAACAAAATATTGATGAAATATATGATACAGTAGAAAAACGAGGAATAAAAGTTTTAACTTTTGATGATGAAAAATATCCAAAAATGTTAAAAGAAATTTCAAATCCTCCTATGGTTTTGTATTACAAAGGTGATTTATTTTCTTGCAATTTAGACAAAACTTTAGCCGTTGTAGGTTCAAGAAGAGCAAGTTTTAATGGAAAAGAAAGTTTAAAAAAAATACTTAATGGACTCGCAGGTACTGATATTTGTATTGTATCAGGTTTAGCATCAGGTATTGACACTTTATCTCATCAATTGGCAATAGATAATAATTTAAAAACGATAGGTGTTATTGCTAGTGGTTTTGATTTTACTTACCCTGCATCAAATAAAAAATTATACGAAGATATAATTAACGGAAATGGAGCAATAGTTACAGAATATTATCCCACATTTGAGCCTTTGAAATATCGTTTCCCTCAAAGGAACAGAATAGTTTCAGGACTATCTTATGGGACATTAGTAGTAGAAGCTGCGTTAAAAAGTGGAGCATTAATTACTGCAAATGTTGCATTAGAACAAGGTCGAGAATTGATGTGTATCCCTGGACTTATTACCAATCCGAATACTGAAGGAATTTATAAATTATTGAAAACAGGAGCAAGTTTGATAACTGAATCAGATGATGTTTTGAATGCTTTAAATTGGGAAATTATAAAAAATAATGACAATTTTGAAGAATCAGATGATTTAAGCATTGACGAGAAAAAAATTCTTTATACAATAAATATAGAGCCAAAGAATTTTGATGAAGTCCAAAATGAAACTAATATCCCAACAGATGATTTGTTGGTTTTATTAACAACCTTAGAACTAAAAGGAAAATTAGAACAAATAGTTGGCGATAGGTATGCCATAATAAGATAAGAGGAATTGTAATTAATGAGTCCAGCAGCGACTAAAAAAGAAGAAAAAGAAGTTAAAATGAAAACTACAAAGTCATCCAAAAAATCTGATGACAATGGGAAAGTTTTGGTTATAGTTGAGTCGCCTGCAAAATCTAAAACTATTAAAAAGATTTTAGGCTCAAATTATCAAATTGAAGCTAGTTTCGGGCATATTAGAGATTTTCCTAAAAATGTTTTAGGTTTTGATGTAGAAAAAGATTTTGAACCCTCATTTATTATTATTCCTGAAAAGAAAAAAGTTGTTACTAAATTAAACGAATTAGCTAAAAAATCAGATAAAATTTTACTGGCTTCCGACCCTGACCGTGAGGGAGAAGCAATCGCATGGCATGTTAGACAGGTTTTGAATGTGCCTGATGATAAGATTTTTAGAATTGAGTTTAACGAAATTACTCCAAAAGCTGTTAAATATGCTGTTGAGCATTCTCGTCAAATTGATATGGATAGAGTAAAAGCTCAACAAACAAGACAAATCTTAGATAAGCTTGTAGGGTATAAATTATCACCTGTTTTATGGAAACAATTAGGGAATTATCACTTATCAGCAGGTAGAGTTCAATCTGTTGCTTTGCGTATGATATGCGAAAGAGAAGATGAGATTGAAGCATTTGTACCTGTAGAATATTGGTCTGTCACTGTTAAATTAGAAAAAGACGGTAAAGTATTTGATGCTGAACTTGTTAAATTTGAAGATGAAAAAATTGAAATCGAAAATGAAGAACAAGCTCAAAAAATAAAAGAATATTTAGAAGATAAAACAAGAGAATACATCGTTTCAAAAATTACAAATAGAGAAACTAAACGTAAACCAACAGCTCCTTTTATAACATCAACACTACAAAGAGAAGCAAGTTCAAAGTTGGGTTATGGTGTTTCTAAAACAATGCAAATTGCTCAAAAATTGTATGAAGGTATTGAACTTGAAGAAGGTTCTGTGGGTTTAATTACTTATATGAGAACCGATAGTGTGAGAATATCTGATGACGCTCAAGCTATGGCAAAAGATTTTATTCTTAATAATTATGGAGAAAAATATTATCCTGAAACTCCTAATAATTATGTAAAAGCAAAGAAAAATGTTCAAGATGCTCACGAAGCAATCAGACCTTCTTATCCAGAAAGAACTCCTGAAAGTATAAAAAAATATTTAACTCCTGAACAATATAAATTATACAAACTAATTTGGAACAAGTTTATGGCTTCTCAAATGTCAAATGCTGTTGTTGCAAATAAATCTGTCGAAATAACTTGTGGAGATTATACTTTAAAAACAGGTACAAGTAAGGTTTTATTTGATGGATTTTTAAAATTATATAATGATTCTGAAGAAGATGAAGAATTATCTAAAATCCCTGATTTGAATAAAGATGACAAGTTAGAGTACAAAGAAGTTTTACCAAAACAACATTTTACTCAACCACCTCCAAGATATAGTGAAGCATCCTTAGTTAAGGCTTTAGAAGAATATGGAATCGGTCGTCCATCTACTTACGCATCAATTATTACTAAAATTCAAACTCGTAAGTATGTCGAAAAACAAGACAAAGCTCTTGTTCCAACATTCTTAGGCAGAACAGTTTCTAAACAGTTAGTAAGCCAGTTTACTGATATTATGGACTACGCATTTACAGCTGGTATGGAAGAAAAGTTAGATAAAATTGCTGATAAAAAAGCTGTTTGGAATAAAGTTTTGAAAGAATTTTATGACCCATTTATGGATAACGTAAATGATGTAATGGCAAATGCAGGAAGAATTAAGATAGAAAGTGATGTTACTTGTCCTAATTGTGGAAGAAAAATGCTTATTAGAACAAGTCGTTTTGGAAGTCAGTTCTTAGGGTGTTCAGGCTATCCTGAATGTAAGACAATATTGCCAATGAATGTTAGTGGAGAAAATCCTCAACCAGCAGAATCAGAAAAAGCAGAAGAGAAATGCGAAAAATGTGGTGGGGATATGATTATCAAAACAGGTCCTTATGGCAAATATCTTGAATGTCTATCATGCCAGAATAGAAAAAGTTTTGTAAAATCAACAGGAGTAACTTGTCCGAAATGTGGACAAGGACAGATTGTAGAAAGAAAATCTAAATATGGAAAAGTTTTCTATGGTTGTAACAAATACCCTGATTGTGATTTTGTATTATGGAACGAGCCAACAGGAGATATTTGCCCTGAGTGCAAATCTTTGATTGTAAAAAGAATTACAAAAAATGGTGAAAAATTAGAATGTTCAAATCGTTCTTGTAATTATAAACCTGAAGAAAAAAAAGAAGGTGATGATAATAATGTATAAATTAGGAATAATCGGTTATCCTTTAGGTCATTCAATATCTGCAGTAATTCAAAAAGCTGGATTTGAATCACTTAATTTAGATGCAAGTTATGAAGTTTTAGAAACTCCTCCAGAAAACTTAATCGATAGAATAAAATTTCTAAAAAGAAACGATTTCAACGGATTCAATGTTACAATTCCTTTAAAAGTTCCTGTATCATTATTTGTTAATGATATTGATGATGATGCAAATATTGCAGGATGTGTAAATACTGTAAAAATAGATGCTGATAAGAATTTCTTTGGATATAATACTGATATTTATGGATTTATGACTGCAATTCCTAAAAATGTTGATTTAAAAGGCAAAAGCGCAGCAATTTTAGGAACAGGTGGAGCATCTCGTGCAGCTGCTGTTGGATTAGTTAGAAAAGGAATTGAAGAAATTGATTTTTACACAAGAAATATAATCAATTCTCAACAATCAATTAATTATTTGAGAGCAAAATTTCCAACAATAAAATTTGAAGCACACCAAATACAAAATGCTAGAGATTTTTCTAAATATTCAATACTTGTAAACGCAACTCCAATTGGAATGAGAGGTTTCGCAATGGACGAAACACCTGTGGAATATGAAACTTTGAAAACTCTTAAACTTGATTCTGTTGTGTATGATATTGTTTATAATCCAATGGATACAATATTACTTCAATATGCTAAAAAGTTGAATTTACAAACAGTTGAAGGCTTAGATATGCTGATTTATCAAGCAGAAAAAGCTATCAATATATGGACCGGAAAATCTCCTGATGTTCAAACAATGAAAATAGCAGCATTAAAAGCGCTATAAACTATTTATAAGTGTTTTTTTGATTGGTAAATCTTCATTTAAATATGGATGTATTGGAGCTGTTTGCTTATCTTTATTTTCAAAATTTAACTGCAATTCCGTAGGATAAGTTGTATAGTAATTAGTTATATAATATCTCCCATTTGAATCAACTAAACCTGCATAATTAGGATAAGCTGTTTCATAAGCATTTAATTTTATTGTTTCACCATTTAAAATATTATGAATATTTGTTGCACTCCTTATATTTTCACGGCTTTTTGAAATAATTATATTTGTTCTTTTAACCTCTGAATTTTCAGGAGAATAAATTTTATTTAATCTTTCAGAGATACTTGGCTTAGTATTTATATAACCTAATAACCTTTTATAGCTATAGATATTCTGCTTTATAGATCTTTTATCTGTAATAATTCTTTTTTCAGCATTATAATCATTCTGATAGAGTTTCTCTAATTTAGTACATATATCATTATAAAGATTTCTTAAATCTTGCTCTCTATAACCTTCTGTTCCCTTACTTGAATTATCAGCTGCTCTTGCGATTATATTAAATTTTGGATTATCTAGAAGTGGAGTAAACGTAAAAAAAACATTTGCCATTCGTGTTGTATACAAATCTCTAAATTTTTCTGCTTTTTCTATATTTCCACCTTTCCTTAAACTTACTTCTCTTGTATGCAATACATGATAAGGATTTAAAGATATATTAAAATCTGATATCTCATCAAAATGATCTGGATCACTATAATATTCGGCATATTTTTCAGCTCTTTCTTGAGCTTTTTTATCATTTGGACTCCAACCTGCAGTATCAAATATTTGAGGTTTTCCAAATGAATCCTTTAATCTTAATGCGATATCAATAAAATCATGTTCATTTCCTTCATTATCTTTTAATTTAATATCAATACAATCAGCATCATGAAAAGATGTCATATATGGATCATCGTCCATGATATCTCTCGTAATTGGAAAGCCTAATCTATTGTTTAATTCTTTGAATCCATCTGTTAAGGTTTTAAAATCATTCCAACTCATTTTATTAATATGGTTATTGTCTTCTCTAATTGGAGGATTAGCTCCGGCATAACAATGACTACAAACATTATGACAACCTCTATTAATAGCAACTTCATTTATTGTTGAACCAATAAATGCAATCTCCTTCATATTAAGACCTTTAAAAACCTTAATACCTTCTTGAATTCCATCAAGTTTATTTAAATCCAGATCATAAATTTCTATATTATTAATATCATCAAAGTCTTTTTTAGCATTATCTAAATAATTTTTTGCTTTAAAATAATTATCTGATATCCCATTTAATTGTATATTTCCATAACTTGAAACCGGAACCGAAACAATTTTGTTTAATACATAATTATTCTGTTCTTTATACTTATTTTCTTTTTTACTACTTGTTTTACTAAATTTTAAGGGGATAAATGTTAATTTCATAATTTATCTATTCTCTATGTAATTAACTGTTTCTTTTTGTATAGAATGGTTAGCTAATTTCATATATTTTTGTTGATTTTCGCTTAGTTCAGGATTTTTACTACTTTCTCTAGTTAATCTAGCTAAAAATGTCATAAGAGGAAGTTTTTTGTCATCATTTATAACTAAATCTTTATTATTAAGTTTAAAGGTTGATTGATTTACTTGATCTTCAGGCACATCAAATCTTTTTAAATGGAATTCTACGGTGTCAGGATTTTCCTTATTTATGAACACTGTAGGAGTTCGTTTTAAATAATCATTAAAATCTTTCCCTTTATCATCATTAGTAAGTTTTGCAGAAATTTTAAGTTCTGTATAAAATTTTTCTCCTTGTTTTAACTCATTACTAAGATTTTGATAAGTCCCTAACTGTTTATATTGTTTCTTTGCTATTTTAATATTATTTATTCCTTTAAAACTAACGTCCATAATCCACCTTTATAATCTAATTACATTAATATAAAGTCTCTAAAAAATAAATTTGCTAATAAATATGTTATAATAAAACCATGCCGGAATGGCACAGTTGGTAGCGCAACTGATTCGTAATCAGTAGGTCGGGGGTTCGATTCCCCCTTCCGGCAGGGGTAAATAAATAATGTTTAATTGTTTGGTTCGACAGAGTTCCCTTCTGATAAATAATATTATTCCACTATCTAGAAATGCGACGATTGGGTAATATACTCAACTCTTTGACTATAATTTAATCTTGTATGTAAACAAAAAAGGAGAGATACAAATGATTGGAACAGACGAGATTAAAGTTGTTATTGTTGAAGATTTCAAATTAACAAGGGTAGGATTAAGGTGTGCATTAAATGAAAATAAAGATATTAATGTTGTTGGGGAAAGTGAAAATGCAACTGATGGATTAAGATTAATTGAGCAACTTAAACCACAAGTAGTGCTAATGGACTTGGGATTACCAGGAATGAATGGCATCGAAGCAATTTTGAAACTTAGAGAAACTAACAAAGATGTAAAAGTTATTGCACTAACTTCTCATGATAGAGAAGAAGAAGTTATTACCGTATTAAGTGCAGGAGCAAATGCATACTGCCTTAAAGATATTGATCCTATTAAATTATCTGATGTTATAAGAGATGTTGCAAATGGAGTTTGTTGGCTTGATGCTGAAATTGCAGGAAAAGTATTAAGAGCATTCCCTAAACAAGATAAAATGGTTTTATTCAACAACCCATCGCAGAATAGTAATCAAGTTCCTCTTACAGAAAGAGAATTTGAAGTTCTTAAACACCTTGTATCTGGAAAAAGTAATACTGAAATTGCAAAAGAACTTATTGTAAGCGTACACACAGCAAAAGCACATGTTTGTTCTATTCTTCAAAAAATGTGTGTAAATGATAGAGTTCAAGCTGCTGTTAAAGCAGTTAAAGAAGGGATTGTATAACTTGTGTTTCTCATCTATAATAAGATAAATTAGCAGAAATAAAATCTGCTAATTTATCAATAGAGAGGGTATTATCATGGATTTAATTGAAAATAGAAAAAGTGTTAGACAATATTCAGATAAAAAAATTACAGATGAAATATTAAAGCAAATCCTTAATGCAGGACGTCTTGCACCTTCTTGGATGAACTCACAACCTTGGCATTTTATTGCTGTAAAAAATCAAGAAACAAAAGACTTGTTATGCAAACTATCTAACAACCAACCACATGTTAGATTAGCAGATACAGTTATTGTTTGCGTTGCTGATAATAATGCTTGGTCTAAAGAAATTTTTGGAAAAGTTCTAAAAGCTCGAGGAATGAAGGATGAAGCCATTGATAATATTATGACAATACCAGCTTATTACCCTCCATTACTAGGCGATGAAACTACTTTACTTCGTTCTGTTGAACAAGTTACATATGCTATAGCTTATATGACACTTGAAGCAGAAAGATTAGGTGTAAGCTGCTGTATTATTGGAGCATTAGGCAATGAAGTAACTAAAATCCTTCCTGAAATCAGCAAAGAAGCTAAAGATAAACTTAATCTTAATGATAATCAATGTATCATATCAATGCTAACTTTAGGATACGAAAAAGAAGCTCAACCTAACAACAAAATGAGAAAAGATTTTGATGAAGTTATATCTTTAGAAAAATTAGGCAATAAATTTTAAAAAATAATTATGCATAATTTTTCAAAGTTTCTTCAATAAACTCTTTCATTTCAGCTACATACAACTTTGGAGATACCATTTTACAATTCTCTCCATAACGCATTAACCTATGGAATAATTGTGTTTTATCTTCAAATCTATTTTTTATAAGCAAATCACCATTGCTTAAAATTCGCATTACTTCTTCATGTTCTCTTAATTGATAATTTTTAGCTAATTTACCTTTAACCTCAAATAAAACTGTTGTTGGTAAAAATTTATTATTAGATTTTTGAGGCAAAATTTTCACTTGTTCTATGTTATCAGGAGCGATTGATTTAGAATTTGTTCCATCAAAAACTATCAAACTAATTTCATCATCTTTTATTGAAACCTCTATAGGTTCACATTGAATTGATTCTTCATTATTAAAAATAATCTTTACTTTTTGAGATAGTAAACAAGCCTTTTCAAAAGTTTTTATATTTGAATTCTTTATCACTGAGGTAGATACAGGTGAAATTGGTCTATCTGCCCTACGATTAATTTTATTTAAAATTTCTTGCATATTTTCTGATAGGTGTTGAACCTTCATTTTTTCACAGCAATTTTTCAATTCATTAAATAAAGATAATTCATTATTAGAAAAACTTATTCCTATTGGAAAATTTACTATTTGATATTTATTATTAATTTTTTTTATATCAATACCACAATATCTACAAGTATTGATATACTTACTCATTACAAAGTTTGAATTATATTCATTGTGATAAAGTTCATAATACTTTATCAACTCATTCATCTCTAAATCGCGTTCATATAACAATTGTAAAGTATAAAGAACTTTTAATGATGCAGCATTAATTTTTGATAAACTTTTAGTCATATTGGCTCCTCATACTTTGTAATTTTGCAACAATTTGTTCTTTAAAATTTTCAGGGGATATAACAACACAATCAGGACCAAAAGATAACATTCTTTGAAGTGCAATAAAATCAGTATAATAAGCACCTTTAACCTGTATAGTATCACCCTTTTTATTTATAATTTCTTCTGTTTCTTCTAAAGAATATTTCTGAGAATTCTTTAATTCAAACTCTACATATACATCATCAGCATTTACACTTTCACTTCTTAATGCTCTTGCTAATATTTTCTTTAATCTTGAAAAATTCAAGAAAGTTCTTTTATTTATTGTATGGTTATAACAATAAATATATAACTTATCACTTCTAAATGCTAATTTTTCAACTGTTATATCATATTCGACACTTTTTGAAGATCCTGGTTTATACTCAATTGTTAACCTTGTATTTTTATAAGCATCTGATAATAACTCATTGATTAAATCTTTATTCAATCCTTTTAATACAGAAATACCTCTTAAATACTCTTTAATATGTTCATCTTGAATTACATCTGCAAGTTTTTCAAATAAAGTATCGTATTCTAAAATTCTTTCTATACTAAGATTTTTATATATATTTCTATAAATTTTAGCTAATGTTTCAACTTCATCTTCATCCAAAGTTAATTCAAATGGATGAGAGCGCAAAATATACATATTATTAGTTCTTTTAGTAGCTTTTGAAATATCACAACCAATATATTTTAATGTATTCAAATCAATCCTTATTGTATCAATCGAATACTCTCTTGTTACTATATTACTTTTTATCAAAAACTCTTTAATTTCTTGAAAAGTACAAGGCTTCAAATTCAATAAAGCTAGGATTACAATTGCCCTTACCCCAGTCAATGATATTTGCCTTGGATTACATTGTTCATTAAATTTAAACATGGATACCTCTTTAAAGAATAACATACCACAAATTTAAATAAATTCCTACTGTCTGATAACAATGTTTTTACATAATATAAAAGAGGGTGGACCGACCCACCCTCTACCACGTAAACCATCTCTGGCAGTGGTATTGTATATAACACCTAGAAATCGAATTGTTAACTTAACGACTAGTAAGTTTTATATGATTATTACCATCTCCTTTCAAGAACATTATAATATCACTTTATTCAATTTCTAAGCGTTTCGCCTTGCTCTCTTCGACCTGCTGTTTTGGAATTCTTATTGTTAATACTCCATTTTTATATTCAGCTTTGCTTTCTCCTACTTTAATAGGCTGGTCAAAAGATATTGTTCGTTGATACTTTCCATATCTAAATTCACAAGTGTGATATCTTAAATTTTCTTCTGCTTCTTCTTTTTGTTCCTTTTCTTCTTCTATTTTGGCTGTTATTGTCATAAAGTCATTATCTAAATCTATCTCTATATCATCTTTTTTGACACCTGGAAGTTGAACTTTAACTTTATATGCAGTTTTTGTTTGCTTTACTTCTACTGCCGGACGCCATACTGAATTCTTCTTCATTGATAATGGATTTGAAAACATTGGACCAACTATTGTATCACGCAAAAAATTATTTAATTCATTATGGATACTATCAAAATATAAATCAGGTTCTCTTAATATTAAATCGTGTTTCATAAATTTCTCCTTTCAGTGAGTAGTTATAATTTAAGAGATTTTACATTTAAATTCATTCAACAAATTCACTATTTATAACTATATTTATTAGCACATATGGTAATAGATTTTCTTCTTACTAATTGAAATACTATAAATAAACAAGGAGAACTTAATATGAAAATGCTATTATTTGATTTTAGAGAATCAGAAGAAAAATATTTTGAAAATCACATTATTCAAGATTGCGACATTACATTTTATAAAGAAAACCTTAATGAAAATACAATCCTTTCAGAAAAAGAGCTTGAAGAAACTCAAATTATTAGTGTTTTTATATCATCTCAGTTAACAGAAAAAGTTATTAATAAATTTAAAAACCTTAGAATTATCGCAACACGATCAACAGGATACAATCATATTGATACGAATGCCTGTATTGAAAGAAATATAGCTGTTGTAAATGTAGATGGATATGGGAAACGCTCTGTTGCGCAATATACAATTAGTATGATGGTTGGGCTTATAAGATATTTTGTTCCAGCAATGAAAGATTTTCAACAAGATAATATTCAATTTAGTAAATATACTGGATATGATCTGGCCGAAATGACTCTGGGAGTTATTGGTACTGGAGCTATTGGTGCTGCTGTTTGTGAAATTGCAAATTTCTTTGGGATGCATATTTTTGCGTACGACTGTAAAATTAATAATGAGATTAAAAACTTTGTAGAATATGTTTCATTAGAAGATTTATATAAATATTCTAATATCATTTCTCTTCATATCCCTTTAATCCCTGATGTTTATCATATGATATCTCATAAAGAATTTGAAATGATGAATGATGGGGTTTATATTATTAACACTTCTCGTGGAGAATTAATTGATAACATTGCATTATATGATGCAATAAAATCAAAAAAAGTTGCAGGGGCTGCACTTGATGTTCTTGAATGCGAAAACTTGAATATGTATCCAGATGATTTTATATCAAATATTAAAGAAGCTACTTGCGATTGTATTAGTAGTGCGATTGTTAATCAAAAACTATTTAATGAACCAAATGTTATTATAACTCCTCATATTGCATATAACACTTATCAAGCCGTTAATACCATACTTGATCAAACATTTAAAAATATTAAATCATGCATTTCTGGAAAATGTTCAAATCGTATTGTCTAGATAATTTTTAATTCTCTCAAAAACACTTTCCCATAATTCATTTGGCTGTTGTTTAAAGATAATAACAGAATTATACCATTCTGTTTTTTCATCATTATCAAACCATCTCCAATCTGGACAATATGGGAGAATTAATATTGTTTTAACTCCTAATGCGCCTGATAAATGAGCAACTGATGTGTCTACTGTTATCATAACATCAAGGTTTTTTAATGCAGCTGCAGTATCTGAAAAATCTTTAAATGTTGAACCTAAATCTATTAATTTAGAATATTTTTTATAATTATCCATTGATGGATTAACCTGAAATGAATAAGTTATTGCTTCTTTCGTATTTATTATTTTTTCATATAATTCTATATTCAAAACTCGATGGATTTGATCTCTTAATCCAGTTGCTCCTGCTTCCCAGCATATTCCTATTTTGTATTTATTATTTGAAAAATATTTATTTTGATATTTTTCAACATTAATACTTTCTACGTCTAAATAACCTGAACTTGAAGGGATTTTATTGAACTTCATTCCTAAATAATAAGGTGAAAAGGTCAAAAATGTAGACTTATCATAATTTGGAATTTTTTGTGTGCTTGAATAAAATCGTATATTTTTATAATCTTTATACGAATATTTAAATAAATCTAATAATGGAGAATCAACCATAACCTTTATTTGTCTAAATTTTTTTGATAAATATGGAAGATACCTTACATATTGGATTTGGTCACCAATACCTTGATCGCCAAATATAAACAAAACATCTTGTTTACATTGTTTTTCTCCTCTCCACATACTTTTAAATTTCGAATACCAATCAGAAGATTCTCTAGTCCTGAATTCTGGATTTATATAATAAGCATAACCTTTTTTAAATTGTCTATTTGATAAATAATAAGAAGCAAGTAAAAACCTTAAACCTTTTGTATCTGGAGCTATTTTTTCAATTTTTTTTAAATAATAATATGCTTTTTTTCTTCCATCAGGTTCCTTTAGATAACTTATTGCCAAATCTAAATATCCCTCTAATTTATCTCCACAATGTAACATTTTACGATAATATTCTCGAGCCTTTGCATTATCTTGATATAATACTTCTTGTAATAATCCTAAATTATGCCAAGCTAATGAGGACTTTGAATCTAATTGTAATAAATATTTCGAATATTGTTCACACTCTTTGAATTGCCCTCTTTTAATTGATAAATAAGCCAATTCTTTTATTATTATTTTGTCAAAAGGATATTTCTTATATGCCTCTAATGCCTTATCATAACCTTTTTTATATTCGCCCACACTGGAACATGAAGTTAAATATGCTTGATAATATTCTAAGGTATCATTATTTTTACTAGATTTTTCTAAAAATGCAATAGCTGTTTGATATTTCTCAAGATAAAACTTGTTCATTCCTATATAAAAAACTATTGTATCTGATGGTAATAGTTTATATGATTTATCTAAATATTTTTCAGATTTTTCATATAAACCTCTTTCATAATAAAGAAGTCCCAAAAATGATAATAACGATGCATTATCTTGATTTTTTTTAAGCATACTTAAATATAATTTTTCAGCTTTCTTAAAATCACCATTTTTAGAATATTCTATAGCCTGTTTTATTCCTTCTACTATTTCCATACATTTATATTAACATTTATCAGAAATTTTCGTCAATTCAGCAATTATTCTGTCCATTTCAATATTCCAACAAGTTTTTACTTTTTGTTTAAATATTTTAACGCTATCATACCACTCTGTTTGTTCTATATTATCAAACCAACGCCAATCAGAATAATATGGAATTAGCAGAAATGTTTTTATACCTAATGCTCCAGCTAAATTTGCAACAGAGGTATCTACTGTAATTAATAAATCCATATCTTGTAAAGCCAGCGCTGTATCATTAAAATTATTGAAACTTGAACCCAAATCTATTAAATTATACTTTTTATAATCATCACTTGAAGGATTTACTTGAAATGAATAAAAATCATAATCTAGCTTTAATAAATTTGAAAACTCATTTATATTTATTGTTCTATGTATTGTTGTCCTTATATCAGAATTTCCTGCTTCCCAACATAAACCTATTTTTAATTTTTTATTTTTACGATGTAATTTATTAACTTTTAAATACCCAGCACTATTTGGAATATTATTAAAATCCATTTTTAGATAATAAGGAACCTTTGATAATACAACTGAATAATCATATTCAGGAATATAATCGACAAACTCTATATCATTAAAACTATTTTTAAATAAGTCTATTAATTGAGGAAATGCAAAAACCTTTATATTTTTAAATTTATCCTTTAAATAAGGAATATACCTTATAAACATTATATGATCTCCATAACATAAATCTGGATACACAAATAATGTTGAATTTTTATGTTTTTTACCGTCCCATAAATTTACTAATTTTTTTACATCTCCTAAACCCTTATGTTGAATATAATATTTATAACCTTCTTTAAATTTACGTTGTCTAAAATAATTAAATGCTAATCCTAATAAAACAATATCCAAATCAGGAAAACTCTCATAAGCTTTTTTCAAATACCTTGTTGCAAGTGAGTATTTACCAACTTTTGAATAACTTATACCTAAATCATAATTATATGAAGGACTATTTTTATATTTTATTGCCTTTTTATAACATTCCTGAGCCTTTTCTTCATTAATATACAAACTCTCATAAATAATCCCTAAATGATTCCAAGCTCTTGCAAATTTAGAATCCATTCGTAAAATATCAAGACAATATTTTTCACCCTCTTGGAAACGACCTGTATAAATACAAGCAATTGAATAATTTAATAATAACTCCTTATTCATTGGAAACTTATTAATACCAGCATACGAATAATCGTATGCCATTTTTAAATATTCTTTTTTACCTGTAGATATCAAAGAACAAAGTGCCAACGTAATTCTTTCATAAGATTCACATTTTTGCTCTACTTTTATCAAATCAATATATAATGGAACACACTCATCAAATTTTTGGAGTAAAAATTTACTAAATGCAAGTCCTGATATAGTTGAATTATCTTGTGAATATTTATATGCTTTCTCAAAACATTTTTCTGCATTTTTATAATCTTTTATAGTTATATAAAGATATCCCAAAAAATTCAATAAAATATGGTTCTCAGGGTTTAATTTTAAAGCCTCAAGATATATTTTTTTGGCTGAATTATAATCTTCAAGTTTTACAAATTCAACAGCCTTATTTATTTGAGAAACTATATCCATAAAAGAATAATAACATTTTATAATAAGATTTAAAATACAATAAATTATTTAATTTGGTTAAACATTTAAAATATTTTATACTATAATTGTTTTATGGAAATGTTAGATGAAGTACAAAATTTAGTAACAGAAAATGAATTTGCAAAAGCTAAACATAAGCTATTACAAATTATGGCTGAAACTGGCGAAAATGTAGAATCTATGAAACTTCTTGGCTTAGTCAATGTAAATCTTGGCTGCTACGAAGAAGCTAAAAATAATTTTGAATATGTTCTTTTATCAGAAAATAATGATGCAACTTCTTGGTTTTATTTAGGGAACTGTTATGATAAACTTAAAGACCTTGAAAATGCAAAAACTGCATACGAAAAAGTTATTGAATTAAGAGAAAATTACCTAGAAGCATACAAAAGTCTTTGTGTCATTTATATGCAAATTCATATGGAAGATAAAGCTATAGAAATCGCACAAAAAGCTAAAACAATTGATGCTGAAGACTATACTTATGATTATCTTATTGGAACTGCATTTGTTGCTAAAAAACAATATCAAGAAAGTATTAAATATCTTGAAAATGCTTTAAAACTTAATCCTAATCATTCTCAAATTTATGGAAATTTAGCTACTGCATATCTATTATTAAATGATCAGGTAAAAGCTATTGAAATGTATAATAAAGCGATTGAATTAAACCCTGAAAATGCAGATGCTTTATTTAATCTTGCTTCAGTTTATCAAATTCAAAATAACCATTCTGAAGCTTGCAAATATTTTGAAAAAGCGTATGCAATAACAAATGATGAAAAATCTCTTGTAGGATTAACTTTATCAGAATTTAAAGGTGGAAATTACGTAAAAGCAATTGATCACTACAAATCTCTTGTTATTGCTCACCCTGAAAAAGATTCTTATTTATATAATTTAGCTATTTGCTATGAGCAAGTTAGAGATTTTCAAAATGCTATCAATATTCTTAAGCAACTTCTAACTAGAAATCCTAAATCTGTTAATATGGCTCAAAAACTTGCTGGGTTATATATGGAAACAAAAGATTTAAGAAGTGCAAAAGATTTATACGATAATATAATTCTTAAAAATTCTCCAACTGCTAATGTTTTATATCAATATGCGATAATATCTTCTCAACTTTATGATACAGATACTGCAGAAAGAATTTTTAAAAAAGTTATTGGAATGAACCCTGATAATGCTCTTGCTCATAAAGATTTAGGAGTAATTTATCTTAATAAAAGATTATTTGATTATGCAGAAGATGAATTCAAAACTGCGCTTAAATTAGCTCCTGACTCATACGACATTGTTTTTGAATATGCTAATTTCTTATATTCAATAACAAAATATAAAGAAGCTGATGAATATTATGAAAAAGCATTGCAAATTAATAATGATGTTATTGCTAAAACTCTTCGTGCAATGAATAAAATTGAACTTAACGAACTTGATAAAGCAAAAGAATTAATTGATTCTGCTATTAAAGAAGAACCTAATCATGAATATATTCAATTTATGGCAGGAAGAATCTATTTTGCTTTAAAAGAATACGAAGAAGCTAAAAGATATATTATTCATTCGATTGAACAAAATCCGGATATTGAATCCCAAAATTTGTTAGCATTAACTTATTTTGGACTAGAAGAATATCAAAATGCAGTAAATATTTTCGAAAATCTACTTAAAAAGAATGAAAATAATATTTCACTCTTGCTAAATGCTGCTCAATGCTATGAAAAATTAAATGAGAATGATAAAGCATTAGAAAAACTTTATAAACTAACTGACATATTCCCTGAGCATGAAGAAGCTCAAGAAATGATTAGACGTTTATCATAATCATATTAATATTTTATTTAAGACTTGATATAATTTTTCAAATTAGCAGAAATATCTTTGTTACGACAAAGCTTTTTCAATTTTGAAATAGCTCTATTTTCAATCTGTCTAATACGTTCTCTTGATACATTATAAATAGAACCAATTTCTTCTAAAGTCTTTTTATTTCCGTCACTATCTAAACCATATCTTAAAATCAAAATATCTCTTTCTTTTTGACTTAATTGTTCTAAAATATGTCTTGTATCTTCTAATAAATTTTCGTCAGAAACTCTATTATCTGGTGACATTGTAGACTCATCTACAATATAATCAATAATCTTATTTGCATCATCTTTTTGATTTGTTGGTGTATCAATACTAATTGTAGATTGAGCTGACTTGATAATAGAATTTATTTTCTTTAAACTCATTCCTAAACTATCTGCAACTTCTTGCTTTGTTGGAACTCTACCTAATTTTGTCGTTAAATCAATAGTTTCTTTTTTAATCTTTGTTAAAGAATCAATCAAATGTATTGGTAAACGAATAATTCTTGCCTTATCTGCAATTGCACGAGTGATTGATTGTTGTATCCACCAAGTCGCATAAGTTGAAAATTTATACCCTTTTGTATAATCAAATTTTTCAGTCGCTCTGATTAAACCCATATTACCTTCTTGAATTAAATCTAAAAATGATAATCCACGACCAATATATTTTTTAGCAATACTTACTACCAAACGTAAATTTGCATTTATTAAAATTTTTCTTGATAAATCACAATTGTTTTCTTTAATTTTTCTTGCAATTTCATGCTCTTCTTCTGTTGATAAAAGAGGTATTTTACCTATTTGTTGTAAATAAATTTTTACTGAATCATCAGAATTTACAACAGATAAATTCTCTGATGTTTTAGGCTCTTCAATAAATACAGAATCAGAATCTTCATCTAATTTATCAAAATCTACACCTTCATCTGAGATTTCTTCAAAATTTAAATTTATTTTATCCATATCATCGCTCATTATAACAACCTCTTCTATTTTTTTAATCGTTGCCTTACAGCTTCAAATACTATAATAGCTGTTGCGGCTGAAACATTCAAGGAATTAAAATCTTTTAACATTGGAATCTTCACCTGAAAATCTGACATTTTTAATAACGATTTTGAAACCCCTGCATGCTCTGCGCCCATAATTAATGCAAAATTCATATCACAATAATTTATGTCATAACAAGTATCCTTCGAACTTGCATCTGTTGCTATTACCCACCAGTTGTTATTTTTTAACTTTTGGATAGTAGACGATAGACTATTTACTTTTATTATTGGAATATGATTTACTGCACCTGCTGATGTTTTTTCTACAACAGATGTAATAGGAGAATTCCTTCTTGATGGAATTATTATTCCATCAATTCCTGCACATACACAAGTTCTTATTATTGCTCCAATATTGTGAACATCTTCAACACCATCTAAAACAACTAATGAACTATTTTCTTTATGTGTTTCTAGAAAATCATCTATATCTGTATATTTTATTGGAGATATTTGAGCTATTACACCCTGATGATTATACTCTTGATAATCTAAGAATTTTTCTTTTCCTACAAATTGAAATATTATACCCTTGGATTGTGCTAGTTCTTTTATTTTCTCGATTTTTGAATCAGTATGCAAATTTCTTGAGATTAATATTTTATTTATCTCTCTTTTGCCTGAAGTTAATGCTTCTATTACTGAATTTTTACCATAAATAAAATCAGTTTTTTCCATCGAAACTCCTATTTATTTTGAAACTTGCAACATTCTTTCTATACAACCTAATGCTTTTTTAGAAATTTCTTCGTCCAAAGTTACTTCGTATGTTTCATTTAATAATGCATTATATATGTCTTCAAATTTATTTGTTTTCATACTTGAACATATCATATCCTGTTTAATTAAATAAAACTTCTTATCAGGATAATCTCTAAGTAATCTATCTACAACACCTTTTTCTGTCACAATTATGAATTCATTTAAATCTTTATTATCAGCAACATATTTCATTATACCAGTTGTACTTCCTACATAGTCAGATAATACAGTAACTTCATTCTTACATTCAGGGTGAGTTAAAACTTTTGCGTTTGGATATTTAGCCCTAGCTAATTTTACATCTTCTGCTGAAACTTGGTTATGAATAGGACAACAGCCATTATAAGTTATTACCTCAACTCCATTTAATTGTGATTCTACCCATTTACCCAAAAATTGATCTGGTAAAAATAAAACTTTATCTGATTTTAAACTATCAACTATTTTAACAGCATTTGAACTTGTACAACAAATATCACATTCTGATTTTACTTCTGCTGTTGAATTTATATAACATACAACAGGGATATTAGGATTTTCTGCTTTAAAATCTCTTAATTGTTGAAGGTTTATCATATCAGCCATTGCACAGCCACAATCTAAACTTGGGATTATTACTTTTTTATTTGGTGATATTATTTTTGCAGTTTGAGCCATAAACGTTACCCCTGCAAAAACAATTATACCTGCATCTGATTCTGCAGCTTTTTGACTTAAATATAAAGAATCACCAACAAAATCAGCAACTTCATCAATCTCTACATTTTGATAACAATGAGCTAATATTACTGCATTCTTTGCTTTTTTTAATTCTATTATTTTTTCTCTAATATCCATATTATTTATATTGTATAACAAACAGGTTTCTTTTTGATAAAGCTTTTATTAAGATTTGTAAACATGTCTGTAATTCATGTCAATTCATGGTTTCAGGATTACTTTATATACATGTAAAGGTTATTTAAAAAATTTGTTAGGTTAAAACAAAGATAGTGATTACAAAATTAACTTATAGGTTTTGTAATTAAACAAAAAATTAGTAACAAGTTTCGTGTGATAGTTACTAAACAGGTATAAGGTTAGGTAGGTTTATTATGGGTATGCTATTAATGATGTTCAGGAAGATGCACCTGATACAAAAGAAAAATAACATCGAATTCCAATTAACAGATCTCAATCAGAAGTTAATGGATTATCAAAGCTTATCTGCCTCTTTAGCGAATGATTCTACATCAATCACTGATATTGCATCTATTCCTCCTTCTTTATTCGGATCTGGAATTAATACTCTAATGATGGCGCACGGAGCTGCAACTCAATATGCTAATCAAGCGATGACATATATGAATAATAATAGTATATTCACGCAATTCGGCGATAATGCTCCATATATGCAACAAATCGCGTATATGAAAGCGTATGAACAAGGCCGTGAACAATACAAAAAACGTATTATGGCTCAGTTGGACGAACAAGAACAACAAATGGAATTAAAGAAAACTAAGCTTGAAGCTCTTCTTGCTCAAGTCGAAGAAGAAGAAAAGGCTACTACTCAACGTATTCAAGCCGGTGTCCAATCTCAAGTTTCTCACTACGGACTTCAAGCATAGCAAACAAATTTTATACTGGGGGCTTAGTCCCCCCGTAAAACCAATAACCTTAATATAACCTAAAAAATAACCGTTTTTAGGGAAATCTATAAGATGTGTAGAAGGTAATCAATGCGTCTTTATGATTTCCCTTTTTATTTTATTAAGATTTGTAAACATGTCTGTAATTCATGTCAATTCATGGTTTCAGGATTACTTTATATACATGTAAAGGTTATTTAAAAAATTTGTTAGGTTAAAACAAAGATAGTGATTACAAAATTAACTTATAGGTTTTGTAATTAAACAAAAAATTAGTAACAAGTTTCGTGTGATAGTTACTAAACAGGTATAAGGTTAGGTAGGTTTATTATGGGTATGCTATTAATGATGTTCAGGAAGATGCACCTGATACAAAAGAAAAATAACATCGAATTCCAATTAACAGATCTCAATCAGAAGTTAATGGATTATCAAAGCTTATCTGCCTCTTTAGCGAATGATTCTACATCAATCACTGATATTGCATCTATTCCTCCTTCTTTATTCGGATCTGGAATTAATACTCTAATGATGGCGCACGGAGCTGCAACTCAATATGCTAATCAAGCGATGACATATATGAATAATAATAGTATATTCACGCAATTCGGCGATAATGCTCCATATATGCAACAAATCGCGTATATGAAAGCGTATGAACAAGGCCGTGAACAATACAAAAAACGTATTATGGCTCAGTTGGACGAACAAGAACAACAAATGGAATTAAAGAAAACTAAGCTTGAAGCTCTTCTTGCTCAAGTCGAAGAAGAAGAAAAGGCTACTACTCAACGTATTCAAGCCGGTGTCCAATCTCAAGTTTCTCACTACGGACTTCAAGCATAGCAAACAAATTTTATACTGGGGGCTTAGTCCCCCCGTAAAACCAATAACCTTAATATAACCTAAAAAATAACCGTTTTTAGGGAAATCTATAAGATGTGTAGAAGGTAATCAATGCGTCTTTATGATTTCCCTTTTTATTTGGTTAAAATAAAATTCCTGCAATTGTTGCTGACATGAAACAAGTTAATGTACCACATATCAATGCTCTAATACCAAGTTCTGCTAAATTTTTTCTTTGATTTGGAGCTAATTCACCAATCCCACCTAATTGTGTTGCAATAGAACCAACGTTACCAAAACTACATAATGAAAAACTTGCAATCAAAAATGCTTTTGGTGTTAATGTATCCTTTATTGCTGACAAATCAATATAAGCAACCATTTCATTTAATATAACTTTTGTTCCCATCAATTGACTAACAGCAGTAATATCCTGGTGAGGAACGCCCATTAAGAATGCAAATATTGCAAAGAATTTACCTAAAATCATTTTTAAAGATAAATGTTGCAAATCTAATCCTAAGAAAGCTCCATGCATATGGAATGTTTTATAAATTAATGCACCAAAATATCCCAATGTATAATCAATCATTGAAACAAGTGCTACTAATGCAATCAACATAGCTGTAACATTAATTGCTACCTGCATACCTTCACTTGCTCCTGATGCGATTGAATCAATCAAATTAACATGTGTTTTTTCTGTAGATAATTTAATATTTTCACCTGTTTCAGGAACTCTATCTTCTGGATAAACCATTTTAGTTATAACCAAAACTCCAGGAGCTGCCATAATAGATGATGCTAAAATATACTCTGCAGGAATTCCCATTCCAATATATATAGGCATCATTGCACCTGAAATACAAGCCATACTTCCTGCCATACATGCCAGCAATTCTGATCTAGTTAATGCTTCTAAATATGGTTTAATCATAATTTGTGCAACAATTTGACCAACGAAAGAGTTTGCAACAGAACAAAGAGCTTCAGCTCCTGAAACCTTCATTAATTTATTCATTGCCTTACCTAAAATCATAACAATTTTTTGCATTATGCCATAATAGTAAAGAATGTTTACTAGTATCATCATAAAAATACAAGATGCAACTAATTGTAATGCAAAAATTCTATTTCCTGCGCCAAAAACTGCATCAAATAATTTGAAATCTAACAGCCCTCCAAAAACAAATTGACCTCCTTGGAAAGCAAAATCAAGTATTTTTTGAATTAATACCCCAATTCCTAAAAACATTTTTTGTCCTAAAGGAACTTTAAAAATAAAAACAGCTAATGATATTTGAAGTAGAAAACCTATCCCAACTGTTTTAAAATTTATTTTTTTTCGATTATTTGATATCAAATAAGCTATTGCAAAAATAAATATAATACCTAAAATACCAAATAATCTATCCATAATTCTCTCCATTATTAATAATATTATGAAGGAATTATATCAAAAAGGCTTATAAATGTATAGTTAAGACCATTTAATTATTTACATTTGTATGAAATAGCAAGACCAGCAGGTAAATCTAAAATTTCTGTTTGAAAATCTTCATCATTCATAACTGCATCAAGATAAGTTTGGACTTTTTCTCTATGAGAATTAACATTATCAGCAGCAATTATAGCATTCGGAAGTAAATGAGGCTTTATTAATTCAAAATTTCTTACATACTCTCTTTTATTTGCATCAATAAGAACAAAATCATACATTTTATCAGAAGGCAATTTGTCTAATATATCACAAGCAGATCCTAAAATTGGAGTATACATGCCAGCAAACCCACATTTATCAAAATTCGCACGAGCAATACTTTGACGTTTATCATAGTATTCTATAGTTGTTAAATGACCTTTTGTAACCTTCAAAGCATCTAAAAACCAAAGACCTGAATAACCATTTGATGTTCCTATTTCTAATACACTCCTTGCATTACGAATTTTTACTAACATATTAAGAAAGTTTCCAGTAGAACGAGATACATTCCAAAAATCATGTTGAGTTTTTTCAAGTTCCAATAATGTATCATTTAATATTTCATTCATAATTTATATCTTTCTTACATTCTTACCAATTGTAATACTACTTACAGGAATATCTAGAGTATTTGTTTTTAATATTACATTTTTATTTAAATCCATCACAGAATACCTACCTGCTTTAACATCTGAAATTATCGCAAGAGATGTATTAGGAATTATTTCCATAGATGTTGAAAAACCACCACTATTAATATTAATAACTGATATAGGTTCATCTGTTTGAGAATCAATAACCTGAACAACATTATCTTGAGCACTTAATACAAATATTTTCTTGCCATATGATATCATATCAACTGGTTTTTTTATTACATCAAACTCAGATAATAATGTTTGATTTTTATAATCTAAAACAGCCATTCTACTTTTTGTTCTACTTACAAGATATAACTTCCCATTTAAACAAACCATTTTTGAAATATTTGGATAACTTCCCAAATCCTTCAACAAATATTCATTCCCAAATTCAATACACCAAACTTTATTTGATAGCTTATCTACATATAATAAGTTATCTTTGTATAAAACTAGATTTTCACATCTTCCATTAACTTTTATTTTTTTCTTTAATGTCATATCTTCAAGAGATATCTGATAAATTGTAGAAGCATCAGGACTTGAAACATAAGCCAAATTATTATCTTTATCCATAATAATTTCACCAGCATTTGTTGTTAAATCTAATTGCTTAATAACCCTATCATCAGCCAATGAAATTATATCTACTAATGTACTATTATAAGTTGTGACAAACAAAAACTTATTATCAGGAGTTATCATTATAGAACGAGGTATTGCTTTTTGAGCCAATGCGTACATTGGACTATGAGATTCTCCTTGAATAACTTGAATATCTTTTGAATAACAAGTTGATACATATAATACTTTATCTTTTAACTGAGGAATTACAGATACTAAATTCGTTTGTTTAACAGGTTGAACTTGAGTAGCTTTTTCATATTGTATTTTTGTAGGTACAACTTTTATTTCTTCTTTTGGGCCAATTTTTACATTCAAATTCCCTGTTATACCTTTTAAATTCTCAGGAATAACCAAATTTTTAGGAACTAACATATCCTGAGGAAGTAACCCAGATTTAACAATTACAGGAGGCTTATCGAATTTTTTAATTGTTTTTGTTCCATCATTTTGTATAATCATTTTTAACAAAACAAAATCATTATTAAAAATAACAACATCAGGTTTTTTATTTAAAGATAACTTCTCAGGATACGTTTGAACTACTGTAAGAGTAGATTCATTTTTAATTTTCGCTGGATACAACGGTAAATATACAGTACCATCTTGTAGAATAATAACTCCATCAAATCTTATATCAACTGAAGGGAATGTTTTCTTTAGCATAGATTGAACATCTTCAGGCAACTTAGCAGCTAAACTACTGGTTGCAGTTAATAATAAAACCATCAATGATATAAGATACTTTTTCATTATTTAAAAGCCCCTTTAATTTTTTCTTTTACAGATTGTTTTTTAACACGACCTGTTTCTAATTCATATAGAGATTCATATAATCTTCTTTCTTCATTTGAAATATGTGTTGGGGTTTTCACATTAACTATAACAATATGATCCCCACGCATAGAAGGATTTGAAACAGAAGGAGCACCTGCACCTTTTATTGTTACTCTATCACCTGACTGTAAGCCCACAGGAATAGAAATTCTTCGTTCTCCATCTATTGTTTTTATTTCTATTTCATCGCCTAATACAGCTTGAGCAGGTGTTACATCTAATTTAGTATAAATATTCATTCCATCACGATGGAAATATTTTGAAGGTTTAACATGAATAATTATATATAAATCACCTGAAGGCCCACCATTCATGCCAGCATCACCCTCACCTGACAAACGCATTTTTGAACCTGTATCAACACCTTTAGGTATTTTTACATTTAACGTTTTTTCAACTTCTTTTCTTCCTTGACCTTTACAATCAGGACAAGGATCAGAAATAATTTTACCTTTACCATGGCATTTTGGACAAGTAACGATTTGAGCAAAACTACCTAATATTGTTTGAGTAGTTTGTTGAACTTGACCACGACCTCCACAAGTAGGACAAGTTACAGGCTGACTACCTGCTTTTGCTCCTGTGCCTTTACAAGATGGACAAGTTTCAAGGTGATCAATTTTAACATCTTTTTCTACACCAAACATTGCTTCTTCAAACTCGATTTCTATATCAAGTCTTAAATTTTCACCTCTTGTTGGAGCATTAGGATCAACTCTACGAGAACCACCAAAACCTCCAAATCCTTCAAAAAATGATTCAAAGATATCATTCAAATCACCAAAACCATTTGCAAAAGGTCCTTGTGATGAATAACCTTGATTTTGTAACCCTTCTTCTCCAAACCTATCATAAGTAGCACGCTTATTGTCATCCATTAATACTTCATAAGCTTTGCCTAATTCTTTGAACTTTTCTTCTGCATCCGGAGCTTTATTTACATCTGGATGGTACTTTCTTGCCATTTTCCTAAAGGCACTTTTTATTTCATCTTTGGTTGCATCTTTTGATACTCCCAGTATTTCATAATAATCCGTCATCGTTTTCTCTTTTTCTATTTACTATTCAGCTGTTGCTACATTTACTAATGATGGTCGTAATACTCTATCACCTAGTTTATAACCTTTTTGTAATTCTGCGATAATTGTATGTTCTGGATACTCACTTGTTGGAGTCTGCATTACGGCTTCATGGAAGTTTGGATCAAACTCTTTTCCTTCACATTCAATTACTTCTAAACCTACTTTTGATAATGCATCATTTAACTGTTTATGTACAAGATTGAAACTTTCTTTTACTTTTTCACAATCTTCTACATCAGCAATAGCTTTTTCACCCCTATCAAAATTATCTAATACTTCAATTAATTTCTTTAAAGTATCTTCTGCTCCATATTTTAACAAACTTTCTCTTTCTTGAGCCTGTCTTTTTCTGTAATTATCAAAGTCTGCTGCTAATCTAATATATTGATTATTTAACTTTTCATAATCAGATTTTAATTTGTCTAATTCTGATAATTCTGATGTATTATCTTCTTTTTCTGTTGACTCATCATTATCTGAATTTTCATCAACAATTACTTCTGCATCAGGATTTACTTCTGCTTTATTATCTTCTTTTATATTATTTTCTTTATTTTCTGACTCTTCTGTTTCACCCTTAAATGGATTTGTCATAGTTAAACTCCCCTTACAGTATCGTACAATTTTAATTATAATTTATCAAGTTGCATATACAAGGAAACTTTATTTTTTTTTAACATTTATAACCCATTCAGCTATATTATGTTTAAGTCTTGTGAGATTATTTGAATTTGTCACCAATTCGTAGTTATAATAACAAAAAATGCCTGCTGTAAAAAATATAACTAAAAATATTATTGCAAAAAACCTAAAAGCCTTTAATACCTCATACATTGGCAATCTATCATCTTGTATAATTGTTTCTGAAGGTTTCAACAAAGTATCCATAACTTCTGCAGTTGTTTTATCATGAATACTTGAAATGTTATTCTCTTCATTTAATGGTAAATTAAATAATCTTTCTAAATTTGCACGTGCACATTCTAATTTAAATTCATTTGCAGTTCCTTGATTTTCGTTTTCGCCTGTTCGCAATATTTCATTCTTTGACTGTATAAATGCATCTGCTAATTTTGAAATATTATCAACTTCTATTTTTAACTCTTTCTGTATATTTTCTTCATTCAATACTATTTCTGAAAATACTTCTTCGGATTTTTCAAATTTTATCATTTCTTCTCGTAAATATTTAGAATTTGATAATAATTTAAAAAATTCAATTTTATCTTCTATTAAACCATCATAATATCTGATAATATCTAAACGATATTTCTTTAATTCTTCAATATTTTCATCTTTTTTATTAATATTAAAATTTATTTCTTCTAATGGTTTTAAACTATCTATATCAATATAATAATTTTCGTTATCAGAATTTTCTTCATCTAAATCAGAAGGATTTAAAAATCCTAATAATTTCGCACAATTATCTTCAAACCTTACAAACATTAATAAATCACCTAATAAACCATATCTTTTATGTTTCTTAGGGACAAATAATTTATAATCTAAAAAATTATTCCTTACAGAAATTCGACAATTACCAACAAAAATTTCAGCTATATCCCACTTTAAAGCTATTGATGAAATCTCTTGTAAGGATATTGATGTATTGCATTGTAAACCATAATTTTCTAATATTTTTATACCTAGTAAAACACTCAAATTGTTGGCAATCATTCGACTTCTTATACTTGAATTATTAACAAAAGAGCATTTCTCGCAAGCAAAATATTTATCTTGTTCAGTTATTGGAACAACATCTTTTGCTTGCTCGTCACAATTAATCTGTTCTAATATATCATCTTCCATAAAAGTATATTCGCATATAGAAAATATTTATTCCACATATTTTTATATGAAATATTGTTTTGTAAACAAAACTTAACAATTACCCCAAAATAAGCAAAAAACATGAGTTTCAGGTTTTTATATACATGTGTAGTGAATAAATAACCCTTGGAGGTGTGTATGTTAAACAACGTTTCATTTAGAGCAGGTGCATTAGATTCAGCAAAAGATATTATGAATCAACCTCAAAAATATGCAAAACAACCAAATGCTCAAGGTCCTCAAGCAGGCCCAGAAGTTGATGCTTTTGTAAAACCAAAGAAAAAACATACAGTTAGAAATGCTATTATTGGAACATTAGTAGCAGCAGCTGCAATTGCAGGTGGTTTATTAGCTGGCCATAAAACAGGTTACTTCACCAAATTAATTGACAAAGCTGGTGCTGCTGATGCAGGAAAAGTAGCTAAATTTATGGGTACTGCTGCTGAAAAATTAAATGGCGTAGGCGAATGGTTAGCAAAACAAGGTTCAAATGCTTGGAAAGCTGTTACAGGTATGTTCAAAAAAGGTGCTGAAGGTGCTGGAGAAGTTTCAGCATAAAATTTTAAGCATAACGCATCAACAAGGTTTTAGAATGGCGACACAATATTGTGTCGCCATTTTTAATATTAATTACATCGTAAATATTTGTAAAATCACATAGCAAATTATATTTTGACAAGGTTTAAAATAAAGGTAGACCAACAATGAAAGGATATATGTATGAATTTAGGAATTACCCCAGCAAATCAAAATATTAATTGCAAACGCAATAATAGCCCTCAATTTGGAATGGCTATTAAATTAGATAAATCAGCTCATTCAATTATAAAGAAACAAGCTGTAGCACTAAGTGAAAAAAGCCGTAATAACTTTTTGACAAAATTAAAAGAAAAAGTAGAAAGACAAGAATACAACCCTGTTAATATCTTAATTCGTAAAGCAAAACATAGAAACGCATTAGCTGCTGAAATTGTAGATTCAGAAATTGGCAAGTCAATGGGAGGTGTTAAAAACCAAGTAACTTCTCAACCTTTAATTGGTAAAAATGGAAACCTAAAGTTCTTAGATAAAGCTGAAAAGAAAGCTGATAAATTAAATGATACAAACAAAAAAATTAAAACTCTTATTGACGAAATCCCTGCAGCTGAAGCTAAAGATTATGGGAAACGTGGGGGTTCTATTACTGAGGTAGAAGCCTAATAAAACCATTTATAATAAAAAAATAGTTCCTATAAATTATAGGAACTATTTTTTTAGCTAAAATGATTAAAACATTTATCAATATCATTTATTTTTTCAATTTTATCATCATAATTTAATTTTATTACACAATCTTCTTTTGGTATCACTTCACCTATTATTGTATAATCCTTCAACTTCGGAAGCAATTCAACAGGTACAGTTGCAACTAGTTGATAATCTTCACCTCCATAGAAAATTAAATCTTTATAATCTTCAAAATATTCTTTTATTTTAGGATCATATAATATTCTTTCAAAATCAACCGACATAGTACAATTACTTGCTTCACCTATTTTATATAATGCATCAATAAGACCATCAGATGTATCCATCATCGCATAATCTTCTTCTATTTGTTCTGCAATCTGTTTTGAAAAATCTAACTGAGCTGTTGGCATCAAATGAGCTTTTATCAAATCTTTATCAGGTTCTAAATCATCCATTAATATTCTAAGTCCTGCTGCACTTGAGCCATGTACTCCACTTGTTATAATCTTGTGACCAATTTTTGCATTACTTCTTGATGATATTTTTCTTCCTGCAGTTTTTCCTATTACACATATTGAGATAAATAATTTATCTGCTCCTGTAATATCACCACCAACAATTTCTATACCTAAATCTTTCAATGCAAATTTACATCCTTCATAATAATCATTTATATCTTCTTCTGAAACATCTTTTGGAATTGAAAGAGATATTGTTATATAGCAAGGTTTTGCACCTGAAGCTGCAATATCACTTAAATTTGCCATTATAGATTTATAACCAGTTTGATATGGAGTCATTAATTTTTTATTAAAATGAATACCTTCCACCAAACTATCTTGACTTATTACAATTTCTAAATCTTTTAAAAAAGCACAATCATCGCCAATATATTTAGAATTTAAAATATTTTTTATATTATTAATTAACTTTATTTCATTCATAAACGAATTCTAACAGAAAAAATATACTTAGTCGACATGGATAATAATAAAAATTAAAAAAATTAATATTTTTACTCATTAATATTAAATATTTCCATAAATAATAGGATTATGGAAATAATAAATTTTTTCAAAACACTAAATAAAAAAATAGATTCTATTGATAAAATGGCACCGAAAACAAATCCGTTTACGATGCCAAATTATATAACACTTGTTTGGGTTGATGAAGAATGCCCTATTAAACAAAAATTTGAGAATGATTAGTTAACAGGAACATCTATAGGTTGAGTTAGTTTTGTTTTAAAAACTGTTCCCTTTGTAAAAGATACATCTTCACCTCTTCTAAATAAATCAATAATACTATCACCTATAAGATAGCACCCACCACCTATTGCACCACCTATTGCGCAAACAGGACAAGTTACATATTGAATACCTGGAGCTGATTCTCCTGCCTTTAAACCGTAATTTGTTGATACTTTTGTAATATCAACACATTTATCCCAATTTTGTTGCACTGCTTCGCCATAACCCTTTTGATTATAAATCCCTCCATCATATGTCATTTTAGGAATACCTATAAAGCCTAAACTCAAAGGAATCTGTCTTCCTGTTGGAGTTACTATATGATCAAAATCAATATATAAAACTGCTCCTCTTGAGCAAATTTTTGCTGTTTTAATTCTTGAAATACTACCTCTTACGATAGAACCAGCTGGTAAAACTACATTATTTTGATATTTTTGATCATTTAATAAAACAAAATTACAAGCATCACCTTCTTGATTTGCCATTGTATCAACAGTTTGCATCAACTGCAAATCAAAAGCTGTGCCTGCTGGAATCCTAGCTGTTCTTGCATCACCTATATAAGGGGCAGCAAAAGACATATTCATAAATGCAAATAAACTCAAAATAATTAATAATGCTCTCATATAATAACCTCTTTTCTTATTTTTGATTATTATAGCATAAAACTTAACATTCAATAATATTTACTCCCATAGATTGCTTAGGAAGTTGGGCTTTTGCTTCTTCTGTACATATTCGAAGATTTTCACATAAAACTCCACCTACATATTGAGGTAAATCTTTTCCGATAATTGGGATGGATTGTTCCGTAATTATAGCATTTTCTTTATCTCCAAAAAATTTCTTATAATTTTCTTGAGCAAATTGAGAAGAAACATTCCCTTTATTTACATTTAAAACATCTCCTTGTTTTTTAAATATAAGTGTTTTACCTATATATATACTATCTCCTGTAGATTTTAATTTCTTATTATATGCAAAACCTATAGGAGTAACATTAACCTCTGGAAGCCTATCTGCTAACTTTGTAACCATTTCTGATACACCTAATTGAAACTTTTCTTTTAATGGTTTTTTTTTATGTACTGCGTTTTTACCTTCAGGAAATATAAAAATATTTACCTCTCCTTGTAAAAATTCTCGCATTAATTTAAAAAATTGTTTTGTGTTTCCTCGTTTATCTGTTGAATATAAACTTGCATCGATAGGAACAGCTCCTAATTTCTCAAATATTTGCCTATTCTTTTTATTCATAGATAACAAAATATCTTCATTTAATATTATTCTAGGACGTGGACAAGTTTTTGATTGACCTGTTCTTACATACTCGTCATTCAAAAGAGTATTAAAAAATGCCATCATTTTAGGATCTTGACTTTGATTATCATGATTCATTATAAATATATGAGGCTTACCATTTGATGCAATTTCTTGAATTCTAGCACTCTCTAAATTTATTTCTATTTCTTTTTTAGTTGACAGAAGTCGACTTACTTTACTCAATGCTTTAATATATTCAGGAGATTTTGAATCGGAATTTATTAATTCTGTAAATGTTTCATTATTTTGTTTTTTACCAAAAAAGTCAAAAAATTTATTTATAATTTTACGCCCTGCAAATTCAACGCTTTGCATTGATTTTTCAGTATAATAAGCCGACTTCATAGGTAAATTACCTTTAAACTTCGGCTTATTAGATATATATTGATTATTATAATTAAATTGAATCGGAGTAAATGTATTCATAATTAACTTGGATCTTTTACTTTAACATTAACTTTTCCTAAACTATGGAAAAAATTACCTATAGCACTAAATATTGAACCCATTGTACTTGGATGAGCTTCAGCAGAAGCTACTGTAGCAGGAGTCACATGAGGAGATGCTGCTTCTATTACTGAAGGAACTATACCAAAAGAATCAACTCCAGATGCTTTTGCAGAAAATGCTGATCCTACAACATTAGCAGCAGAACCTAAAGAATGAGAAACAGTTGTACCGACAGTTCCGGCAGCTGTACTACCAATAGTTGATGTTCCTGATGATAATGCACACATTCCTTCTGCTATAGTCTTGGAATCATTTTTAACATTTGTAATCCGAACTCTTGCCTTGAAGGAAAAATTATTATTTATACTATTCATATCCCTATATCCTTTCACACATAAGTAAATAATACATGTAAAAAAATAATTTGCTATTATATTATAACTTTTATTGCAAGAGCGATTAAAATGAGCCCTCCAACAATATCAAGACAATTAGGATTAAATTGTCTAAATATTCTACCTGAATAAAAACCTATTAATGAATTTATAAAAGTCACTACACCTATTAAAATTACAGGAAATATTATACATTTTAAATTTAAACATAATGTAATTCCTGCAGAAAATGCATCAATACTTGTCGCAATAGCAATTAAAAATAATGTTGTATACGTCAATACTGATTTATTTTCATTTGATTCTGATGCTTTATTTTTATCCAATGCTTCTTTTATAAAATTTATTCCTAAATACATAAATATCGCAAATACAATCCATTTTGAAAAAGGTTCTATATAAACCCTTACAAAATTAGTAAAAATCCCACCTAAATATGGCATCAAAGATTGAAAAACTCCTGTAAATAAAGCCAAAAGAAGTGATGATTTTAAAATACTTTTTGTTAACTTTGTTCCATAAGAAAATGAAACAACACAAGCATCAATTGATAAAGCTATAGCCAACAAAATTATATCAAACAGACTCATCCACAACCTCTACTTCAAACAATCTATCCCAGGGGTAAGTATAATTATTTTTAATTTCAATATCTAAAACTTTACTTATTTTATCTTCAAATTGCTTCATATAATTTTTTATATCTTGAGGTTTATCTATCATTTGTCTTACATTTGCTTGATATGCCCAATCATCTAAAAATCTTATCATCTGAACTTTTTTAAATGCTTTATCATCATACTCTTTTGCTTTAAATTTTATTTTTGCAGCACAAATCAATGTTCCTAAACTATTAGCCGAAGTATTCCAACCACTATAACCATAAAAATTATCTAAATTTATTTGTGGCAATATTTTTTCTACAAAATTATTATCAGCACCATTAGCATTTCTTACATCTGCTATCATATAAGGAGTATCAGGCAATTTTATATCACCTGAAAATAATTCTGTAGGTCTTTTCATTACAATTTCGCCCTGATGGTCTTTAAAATTATTCACTATCAAAGTAATATCTGCATCTTCTTTAACTTCTATTCCAGCTAAATTTAATTGATTTAATACTGAGTTTTCTATTGATACATCTTCATAATTTGAAATCAAACCCTTTGAATCTTCTTCTATAAATATTGGGTTAACTGAAAATTTCTTTTCAATTGCTCTTGATAATAAACTTATAGGGATTTCATCAGCTCCTGTTATTACTTTCCCACCCAATTTTTCTAACTCTTTTGCTTCTTTTACATTGAAGCCATATTCGGCACAATCATCTTTTGAAAAAATTAGTTCATCAAAATATCCCAATTTTTGCCATTCAAGATACATTTTATTAATATTAAAGTTTCTCTGACGAGTCATTAAATAATCATTCAATATACTTTTAGGAATAAGATTCTGTATTGGACTTCCTAAATTTCCTAAACTACATTTATGGGTATTATATGAATATTCAAAAATTCTAGTCCCATAATCTTTCCAATACTCCTTTTCTTCTTCGTTATAGTTGTTATTAGAAATTCTCATAATACTAGAAAATGCTAAAACTTTAGCTTTTCTTTTTACCAATTCTGAACGAAATTTTAAAACTCGCTCTTTTATTTCTTTTTCCGAATAATTTGCTCGTCTTGATGGAATCAAGCCTCCATAAGCAATTGTATCAAGTGATAAAATAACTTTATCAACTTGAGGTAATTCTTTAAACCATTCATAAATTTTATCCACATCAGCATATTTAGTTAAAGAACCTAAATACTCACGAGGAGGAATTAATAATTCAATATCTTTATCAATCTTAGCAATATCAATTGCTAAATTATAACAAACAGGTCTATTATCTATCGGAATAAAACATATTTTCATAAATTAATTATATAAAAAATATTAACATTTGTAAAAATTAAACTATTAATACCCAATAGACCAAGAAAATGGACGTTCTGTCTCAAACTGAACAGGTTTTGCCTGAGTTGTGACAACTTCCGGAGCTTCTATCACTTTATCCGGTTTTTGCAATAAATTATTTTTTTGCATTGTCATATCTACATTACTGAATGATTTTAACCTATCTAGCTGATTCTGCAAATCTGCATTCTCATCATTCAACATTATTGTCTGGCGACTATATTCATTCAATTTGATTTCACTAGACACAACAAAATAATAACTTATAATCGATACGAATATAAGACAAAGTAAAAGTCCACATAATGTTTTATTTACTTTTTTTATTGCCATTGCCCTAACTAAATTTTCCTTCGGGAAATATCCGTCAATTACTTCTGATCTATTCCCATTAATATTAATATAACCTAATTCTCCATTAGATTGAATACTTCCATTGGTTGATTGCTGAATTGGGTTTGTTAATACATTAGAATAATTAACATCATACCCACTAACCATTGATTTGTTTGTATAGTTTCTTACCAAAGTCCTACCCTACTCTTTGATATATCTTGCAACTCTTAGCTTTGCACTCCTTGACGATGGATTTTCTCTTATCTCCTCATCTGACGCTACAATAGGTTTTCTATTGACAAGCTCTATTCTTGGTGGTTCGCAAGTACAAATCATATTATTACATCTGCACTTTTGTGCTTCATACTTGAACAGTCTCTTTACTATTCTATCCTCCAAGGAATGAAAACTGATTACAGATATTATAGCACCATAACCTAACAAATCCAATACATCTGTTAAGATTTTATTTACATTTTTAAGCTCTCCATTAACCTCTATTCTAATAGCCTGAAACACTCTTGTAGCAGGGTGAATAGAAGTTTTTATCCTAGGGGTACTTTTTTTTATTAACTCGGCTAACTCAAGCGTAGTCTTGATTGGATTTTTTTCGCGAATTGTTACAATTGACTTCGCTATTCTTTTTGAAAATCTTTCCTCCCCATACTCTGAAAATATCTTCACAAGCTCATCTTCAGAATATCCATTTACTACATCATACGCAGAAAAATCACTATCCATGTTAAAGCGCATATCTAAAGGAGCATCATGCATAAATGAAAAACCACGTTCTGCCTTTGTTAACTGATGATAAGATGCACCCAAATCTAATAACACACCACCTGTTATCTTATCAACTCCATGGGCTGCCATTTGAGATTTTATATTTGTATAAGAATCTTTTATTATTGTTAAATTATCATAATCTTTTAATCTTTCAGAAGCATAATTTATTGCATCATCATCTATATCAAATGCAAATAACTTCCCTGTTGGAGATATTCTTTGAAGAATTAACTCACTATGACCACCACCACCTAAGGTACAGTCTACATAAATCTTACCTTCTGTACATTCTAAAGCATCTACTGCTTCATTCTTCATTACTGTATAATGTCTAAATTCCATACAAAAATACTAACACAACACAAAAGGCGAAACAATCGTTTCGCCTTTTATTGAATCTTTTTTAAGTTGACACTAATCTAATAATGCTTCTAATAACTGTGCATTTTGGGTTGCATAACTAGATGTTCTTACTCTGTTTCTGTGAATATAAGTTCTTAATGCTTCTCTGATTAACTCAGAACGTGAACGATTTTCGTTGTCTGCCACATTATCTATTTCATCTAGAAACTTTTCAGGCATTGAAATCAATACTCTTGCCATAAACTAATTCTCCTTTATATCTAGTTGACGATATCTACCCTGTATATACTTTATAAGTATAATATTATATAAAAATTGCTTTTTATTCAATAGTGATAGTCAAAATTGTTACAAAAGTATATATTATCGTATACCTACACTTTTTATATACAGTTTTAATATGTTCATTATACATTTTATTTCTGATTCTGTATACCCCTTATCGGCTAATAAATTATTATCCAATATTTTAGATGGAACAAATTTTTGGATAAAATACTTGTCAGCACCTGATATCAGCTTTCCCATTTCTTCAAAATCTTTTATTAATAATTGTGAAGATAATGCTGTTGTTCTAAATTCATAAGGAATTTTACCCTTTAATAAAAATTTTATACTTTCGTTTACGCCAATAGGTTCTACACATGTAATCATTTTATATTTTGATAATGGAGCTTTTATATCCATTGCAACATAATCAATCAAATTTGATTGAACCAAATCCTCTAACATTTCAGGATTTGTTCCATTTGTATCAAGTTTCACTAAAAAATCTAATGCTTTAATTTTTTTTATAAATTCAGGTAAATCCTTATGAATGGTAGGTTCTCCACCTGTTATAACAACTCCGTCCAATTTCCCTTGTCTTGTTTTTAAAAATTCCAAAACTTTTTCTTCATTCCATTCAGAATTAGAAAAAAATAACTCAGGATTGTGGCAATAACCACAACGGAAATTACAGCCTGAAGTAAAAATTATTGCAGAAATTTTATCAGGATAGTCCAGAAGTGAAAACTTCTGGACTCCACCTATTTTTATACACATAAATTGTATGTCTTTCGTTCCTTGAACTCTTGTTTTTTACCTCTGTTCCATTGATTGACAGGTCGAATATAACCGACAATTCTTGAATAAACTTCGCAATCAGCCCCACAGGTTGGACATTTAAAATGTTCACCTGAAATATATCCATGATTTGGGCAGGTACTGAATGTTGGAGAGAATGTAAAATATGGAAGCTTATAATTAGAACAAACTTTTTTTACAAGATTTTTTGTAGCTTCTATAGATGTAATTCTTTCTCCTGCAAAAATATGTACAACTGTTCCACCTGTATATTTTGTTTGAAGCTCATCTTGGTGATCAAGAGTTTCAAAAACATCATCAGTATAATTTACAGGTAATTGAGTTGAATTAGTATAATAATCATATTTTTTAGTATTATCCAATTGAGCCAAGCGATATGAAGTTCCCTCGCCTGGGGTTGCTTCAAGGTTATAATTATTACCTGTTTCTTTTTGATATCCAATTATTCTCTCTCTCATAAAATCCATTACTTCAAGAGCAAAATTTTTACCCCTCTGAGTTCCAATATCTTCGTTTAAGAAATTCAAACAAGCCTCATTCATACCGATTAAACCAATTGTTGAAAAATGGTTTTTCCAATATACACCATATCTTGATTTGATATCTCTTAAGTAAAATTTTGTATATGGATAGAGGTTTTTATCTGTATAATCTTCCAAAATTTTGCGTTTAATTTCTAAACTTTCTTTTGCGATATCCATTTTGTCAGCTAAAATTTCAAAGAATTCAGCTTTGTTTTTAGCAGAAGTTGCAATTTTTGGAAGATTTATTGTTACAACTCCAACTGAACCTGTTAGAGGGTTTGAGCCAAATAAACCACCACCTCGATATTCCAACTCACGATTATCGATTCTCAATCTACAACACATTGAACGAGCATCTTCTGGGTTCATATCAGAATTGATGAAATTAGAAAAATATGGGATTCCATACTTTGCAGTCATTTCCCAAAGCCCATTTAATTCTTCATTATCCCAATCAAAATCTTTTGTAATATTGTATGTTGGGATAGGAAAAGTAAATACACGACCTGAATTGTCTCCTTCCATCATTACTTCAAAGAATGCTTTGTTTAGCATATTCATTTCTTTTTGAAATTCTTTATAAGTTTTATCCTGAACTTCGCCCCCTATAATTACAGCCAAATCAGCATAATAACTAGGGACAGTTAAGTCCATTGTTATATTAGTAAATGGTGTTTGGAATCCAACACGAGTTGGAACATTCATATTAAAAACAAATTCTTGAATAGCTTGTTTAACTTGAGAATAATCAAGATTATCATAATAAATAAATGGTGCTAACAATGTATCGAAGTTAGAAAAAGCTTGCGCTCCTGCAGCTTCTCCTTGCATTGTGTACATAAAATTAACAACCTGACCTAAAGCTGAGCGAAAATGTTTTGCAGGCGCAGATTCAACTTTTCCCTTAACACCTGTAAAACCTTCCATCAATAAGTCTTTTAAATCCCATCCTACACAATATACAGATATAATATTCAAATCATGGATATGAATATCACCTGACAAATGTGCATTTCTAATTTCTGAGTTATAAACCTTATTAAGCCAATATTTTTTGCTGATTTCAGATGCTAAATAATTATTCAAACCTTGGATTGAATAATCCATATTAGAATTTTCATTAACTTTCCAATCCAATTTATTCAAATACTTTTCAACAAGTAAAACACTCTCATCCATAAATTGTTTTGGGTTAGAAACAAAATTTTCTCTAACAGCTTTCAAGCCAACAACATTGGCATCTCTTCTGATTGCATTTTTCATAATAAAAATCTCCTAGTCTCGTAAGTACAACTTGAATCAAGCGTTCCGACTATAACGGCTGCGGACCAGTGAGGGACTTGCACCCTACTTTCCTTGAATAAGTAAAATCATTATACAACTTTTAATAAGTCATGTAAATAAATTTATGAAAATCTTTTTATTATTTTCAAATATTCTTTTTGCGCTTCATAAGTCATATCAGCTATAAAGCTTATAAACTCATCATATTTATTATCATTAGTCAGTTGTAATATTCTTATATAATTACTTCTTTCAACAGGGGGAATTATTACGATATTATATCCACTTTGTAGCAATGCCAAATTCATTAATAATCTTGCAACTCTACCATTTCCATCTATGAAAGGGTGTATATTTACAAATAAAATATGAACCATTGCAGCATATTCTATCGGATGAAGATTTGATTTTAATTCATATAACTTTGAAACAAAATCTCTCATTTTACTATCTAATTCATCAGGTTTTGGAAATTCAACATCAGAACCTGTAATAATAACCTGTGTTTTTCTGTATTCTCCTGCTTGAGCATCATCTATATTTGAATAAAAAAGTTTGTGCAATAACTTAATATCGTTTTCATCAAAATTATCTTTTTTAGCCAATTCTAATAATTTATCATACGCTTTTGCATGTCCTAACGCTTCGAAATGGTCTTTTAGAGGTTTGCCTCCAATTGTTAATCCGTCTTCAATAACTACTTTTGTTTCCGCTAAATCTAAAGTATTGCCTTCCAAAGCATTAGAAGAATAAGTAAGACCTATTTTATAATATTCTTTTATTTGAGAAAGAGCATCAATAGAAAGAGGTCTGAATGAATCTATCTCTTTTTTTAACTCGTCATTTTTAACAAAAAAATTATTATCCATATAAATACCTTTGTTCCATTATAACATACAATAAACCTTTTTATTAACTTGTTTACCCCAAACTCTGTTCTTGATAAAATGAAGAAAAATGGAGGGTATGAGAATGATTAAATCAGTTATATTAGCAGCAGGTAAAGGTACTAGAATGAAATCCAAAACACCTAAAGTTCTGCATCAAATTTTTGATAAAACTCTTGTAGGTTACGTTATAGATGCTGTTAATAATACTGGGCTTATTGATGAATCATTCGTAATTGTCGGACACCAAGCAGAAAGAGTTGAAGAATACATCAAATCAACTTATACAAATGCTAAAACTGTTCTTCAATCACCTCAATTAGGTACAGGTCATGCAGTTAGCATGGTTTGTCCATATTTAGAAGATTTTGATGGCGAAGTTGTTATCCTATGTGGTGATACTCCTCTTATCACTTCTGAAACTCTTAAAAAATTCATTGAATATCATAAATCAGTTAACTCTGATATTACTGTTATGAGTGCTATTTTTGATAATCCTACAAACTATGGAAGAATTATCAGAAATTCAGATAACTCTCTAAATTCTATCGTAGAAGAAAAAGATGCAACAGATGAACAAAAGAAAATCAAAGAAGTTAATGCTGGCATCTATTGCTTAAACTGGGCAAAAATCAAACCTGCATTCTCTCAATTAAAAACAAATAACGCACAAGGCGAATACTACCTAACAGATATTATTGAATGGGGTAACAATAACGGATTAAGCGTTAATGCAAACCCTCTTGAAAATAACGAAGAAATTTTTGGGATTAATTCAAAAGTTCACCTTGCAGAAGCATCAAAAATTCTAAACAGAAGAACTCTTCAAAAACATATGGAAAATGGAGTTACAATTGTTGATCCTGAAACAACTTGGATTAGTACAGAAACAGAAATCGGTGCTGATACTATAATTTATCCTAGCTGCTATATTTCAGGTAAAAACAAAATCGGTTCAGATTGTAAAATAGGACCTTTTGCTCATCTAAGAGGTGATGTAATTCTAGAAGACGGAGTAAAAGTTGGAAACTTTGTAGAAGTTAAAAAGTCAAAAATACACAAAAATACAAATGCCTGTCACCTAAGCTACATCGGAGATTCAGAAATTGGCGAAAGGGTAAACATCGGAGCAGGTACAATTACGGCAAATTACAACCCTCTAACAAAAGTTAAGAGTAAAACAACATTGGGTAATGATGTAAAAATAGGTTCAAATTCTGTACTTGTTGCTCCTGTTGAAATAAAAGACGGAGCAAATGTTGGAGCATTATCAGTTATTACAAAAAATGTCCCAGAATGGAGCCTTGCCCTAACTCGTTCACCACTTAAAGTTGTTGAAGGTTGGGTTAAAAGGTTTTTAAACAAATAATGAAAGAACTCAAAGACTACAAAGAAATTATTCATACATGTTCAAAATGTGGACTTTGCCAATCAGTATGTCCAATTTACCTTGAAACAGGGAATGAATGTACTGTTTCTCGAGGTCAATTTATTATGCTTCGAGGAATTATCAAAGGCGAATTAAAAATGAATAAAAACATAAACAAGTACCTTGATTTATGTTTAAAATGTGGAAAATGTTCTGATTTTTGTCCATCTGATATTGATATTGTAGAAGTTATTCTATCTGCGAAAGCAGAATATTTCAAAAACTCACTAGAAGGAAAACTTTTATCAATACTTCAATCAAAAACAATATTTAATACTGCATTAAATATTACAAGATTTTTATTTGGACATCAAAAGAAATTTAAAAAGAAATTTGATAAAAAAGCTATATACTTTGGAGGTTGTATTGAAACAGTATTTCCCAAAACTTCTGAATACATAAAATCACTATTAAATAAAATGGAAATAGAAGTTCTAGATACAAAATTCAACTGTTGTGGACTTCCTTTTTTAACTAGTGGAAATATGAAAAGATTTGTTGAACAAGCAAATGAAAATGCTCAAAAGCTTAAAGAGTTAGATTTTGATTATTTCATAACAGATTGCGCAAGTTGTGAATGGACTTGGAAAGAATATATAAAATATATTGAAGATGAAGAACTTAAATCAAAACTTGAAAAAATTCAATTTAAGTCTATATATGATTTGATTTCAGAAAGTGATATCAGATTTGAATCAAAAAAACATTGTAAAATTACATACCACCAACCTTGTCACGAAAAAAATGGTGAAAAAGTTATCAACATAATTAAAAATATAGAAAATACAGAATTTGAAGAACTTGAAGATTTTAATAAATGTTGTGGATTTTCAGGTCTTATAAAACCTTCCACTTGGAAAATTTCAGGCAAAATAATAAATTCTAAAAAAAGAAATCTGAAAAAAATAAAACCAAATTACATATTAACAACCTGTGTTGGATGTCTTATTACTCTTAGCCTCATTACAAGACTAAAAGCAAGACGACTAATAAGATTTTTAGACAAAAACTGCAATATAAAATAGTAAATTATTGTTAAGGGCGATTGATTTTAGGGTTTAAATAATTATACACAAATTGTATAATGAATGTATAATTATGAAAATCGTCAAAACACTTAAGGATTGTAAACTGACGCACAAACAACAAGTATTCGCAGGCTATATTAAGGATAAAGTAGATTCCTACGTTTGCTACGAAAACATCACAAATCGAGCGTTTATGCGACAGTATTTCGCACCAGATAATGAATTTTTAATTTACACAACGGCAGTGGCTGCACCGCCGCAAACTTTGTTACAAAGTTATGGGTATAAACAAGCATAAAAAAAGGATTGAGCGAAAACTCAATCCTTTTTATTTATAAAATCAATTTATTAGCCAATAACAGGAGCAACAAATGTTCTAGCTGCTAAATCTTTATCTAACATCAATAATGCCTTAGCATCATCTTTTATTAATTGTAATGTAGCTAATACACCACCAACATTTGATTCTTCTTCAACTTGTTCTTTTAAATACCAGTCTAAGAATGATAAAGCAGCTCTATCTTTAACTTCTTCTGCAACGTCCATTAGGGCATTAATTTTTGAAGTAACTAATTCTTCGTGACGTAATACATGTTCAAAAACATCAAGTGGAGAATTCCAATTTGTTTGAGGTTTTTCAATTGCCATCAACTCAACCTTTCCACCACGTTCGTGAACATAATCATACATTCCCAATGCATGAGCATGTTCTTCTTGTACTTGAACATCCATCCAATTTACAAAACCTTTTAAGTTAAGTCTTTCAAAATAACCTTTCATTGAAAGATATAAATATTCAGAATATAATTCTGCATTAATTTGTTCGTTAAAAGCTCTTTCTAATTTTTCACTTATCATAATAACCTTCTTTCTTTTATAGATTATTTAATAATCTAATTTTTCCATCAATTCATCTGAAATATCAAAATTCATATAAACATTTTGAACATCATCATGTTCTTCTAATCTACTCAATAATCTTAATATATTAGTAGCGATTTTTTCATCAGTAACTTCAATAGTATTTTGAGGGATTCTTACAAATTCAGCTGTTTCAGATTTAAAACCTTCTTTTTCTAAACCTTCCGTTACTGCTTGAAGATTAGTAACTGAAGTCATCACATTATATGATTCTTCTTCTTCCACGATATCTTCTGCATCAAGATTAATTGCAGCTTCAAATAAAGCATCATAATCAACAGTCTTAGGGAATGTTATACAACCTTTTCTATCAAACATCCAACCTACACAACCTGTTTCACCAAGGTTTCCGTTGAATTTTGTAAAGAAGCTTCTAACATCACCTGCTGTTCTGTTTTTGTTATCAGTCATTGCTTCAACAACAACTGCAACACCACCAGCTGCATAACCTTCGTATATTAATTCTTCATAGTTATCTGTATTATTTTTCCCTGAGCCTTTATCAATAGCTCTTTTGATATTATCATTTGGAAGTCCTGCGGCTTTTGCTTTTTCAATCGCAGTTCTTAATCTGAAATTACCAGCAGGATCAGGTCCACCCAATTTTGCTGCAACGATTAATTCTCTTGAAAATTTTTGGAATTCAGCAGCTCTTGCTGAATCTGTTTTTGCTTTTTTATGCTTGATTGTTGACCACTTTGAATGTCCGCTCATAAATTATCTCCATATATTGTCTATGGTTACATAATAACAAAAAAAAGATATTGATTAAAGCAACCCAAAATATAAACTTTTGTAACATTAAATTAAATTATCCTAAAGAATTCTATAAAACTGACCGTAAACTCATGTGTATCGAATATAAATGGAGTAATACTATGGCAATAGGTGGAATAGGTGGTAACGAACCAATAAAAGAAGTCAAGGGACCACAAAGTAATAATGAAGTCATAAATCGCAGTCAGGTTTCACCTGATCAAATTAGTATATTCAATAAATGTGATACCGATAGCAATGGCAAACTTGAAGGAGCTGAAGTAAACAGTTTCAAATCAATGATTGCTCAACTAAAAAATAAACTTACTGGAGGAGTAGAAAAAACAGAAACAAAACAGACAGGAACAAATGAAGATGTAAAAAATGCAACAAATCAGCCTACAAAAAATAGTGTTGATAAATTTGAGGCAGATGGAACATATAAAACAGAAGTAAAATATGTTAATGGCCAAAAAGAAATAACTACAGGTGGAGAAACTGTTAAAGTTGGAGAAAATTCATTAGATGTCACTGGGAAAAATGGTGAATCTATTGGAGGAACTAAAATTTTACCTAATGGAATGCAAGTATTAAAGCAACCTAACGGAGAACAAGGGGTTTATGACCCTAAGAAAGGACAGTTTTTACCTGAAGAAGAAGCAAAAAAAGTTTTAGCTGAAATGTCATAAACTTGATATTTTTATTCAAATTAAAAGAGAGTTTTCTAATAAGAAGAGTTGAGCTTTTCTTGTATTTTTAAAGATTGATATTATATTGTCGTAACCTCTTGTATAATCAAGCGAGGTTTTAAATGGCTAGAATTATAGAAAGTTCTTCAGGTGGTAGAAGATTAATTAAACTATCAACAGCAGACGTAATATCTGTTGTACAAGAATATCAACAACTTGTACATAACAATAGATGTTACGAAGATATTTATTCTATTTTAAATGACAAAGTTATTTTTTTACCTGAAGAAGGGTAAACGGTTTTGACAGAGATTATTCTCTGTCAAAATCTTATACCTATCTAACAATCGTTGCATTAACCTGTTTTTTAGAATTCATTGATCTTTCTAATACATTCATTAATTGTGCTTCTGTATCAACATTGTACAGCTTTCCACTAGTTACATTTGCAGTACAAGTAAGTTGATCTAAATCATCGTGATTTTTTATATTTATTGCAATCACATCTATTTTAATGTCTCTTCTAGTCTTTATTAAATTCATAACATATTCACAAGGACTCTCATCACAATTTTCACCCCCATCAGTTACTAACACAATATGTTTTGGGGTTCTATTTTGAGGAAAGTCATTCTCAATAGTTTCTTTTAATGAATATGTAATCGGTGTCATTCCTCTTGGACGATATTTACTTAACACATCAGGGATAATATCTCTATTATATTTATTTATTCCCTCAATCATATTGGAGGCTCTACAAGCATCATAATTTGTAAAGCCCCATCTGTGCCCATATACCCTGACACCTACTGGAACTTCATCAGGAATTTGGGTGACTAAACTATCAAAACAACGTCTTAATATATTGAATTTTGTTTCTCCTTCAATTCTTTCATTCATACTATTAGAATAATCAAGAATAAAAACAGTTGGAATATCTCCTCTTAAATTTGCACCTAAAGAATTATGGTAATCATAAACCCTATAGGCTTCTTGTGCCATACAAGAAAGTGAAAAAAATATAAAACTTATTAATAACCATCTCATAATTTAATTTTATGACTGTTTCAATTTGAATAATTCCCTATTTGACGAATATTTTTAGTTGCAATATCATTAACATGCTAGCCAATATTATTAAGGATAAATTATGAATATAGAAACTGAACAAAAATTTAAAGAAACTGAAAAATTATTACAAAAAGAATTTGAATATATTGAAGATATAAGAGATTTCAATCAAGAAAAAGTGCTAAAAGCATTTATCGATAATAAAGTCGCACCAGAACATTTTTATACAGTATCAGGCTATGGACACGATGATTTAGGGAAAGAAATTCTTGATAATGTTTTTGCACAAGTGTTCAAAACCGAAAAAGCAATTGTAAGAAATCACTTTGTATCAGGAACACATTCAATCGCTTGTGCGTTATTTGGAAACCTAAGACACGGAGACAAACTTGTTTCAGTTACGGGAACACCTTACGATACAATGCTTGAAGTTATAGGAAAAGTTGAAGGTCGTGAAGAAATAAGACCTGAATCTTTAATGGGACACGGAGTTTTATATGATGAAGTTCCACTTAAAGAAGACGGAACAGTAGATTTTGAAGGAATTGCAAATAAAATTGATGAAACAGTTACAATGGTAGAAATCCAACGTTCAAGAGGATATTCATTAAGACCATCAGTAAACATTGAAACAATCAAAAAAATCTGTGAAATAGTAAAATCTAAAAATCCAAACTGTATTTGTTTTGTAGATAATTGCTATGGAGAATTTGTAGAAAAACAAGAGCCACTAGAAGTTGGAGCTGATTTAATTGCTGGTTCATTAATTAAAAATCCAGGTGGTGGTATTGTTGAAACAGGTGGTTATATTGCAGGAAAAGAAAAATACGTAGAACAAGCAGCAATGAGATTAACTGCTCCTGGAATAGGCTCAGAAGGTGGAGCAATGCTAAATCAACTTAGATTAATATTCCAAGGTTTATTTATGGCACCATCAATTGTTGCAGATGCAGTAAAAGGAGCCGTTCTTGCAGCTAAAATATTTGAAGATATAGGCTACAAATCAACTCCTAAATATAATGAACATAGAACGGATTTAATCCAAACAATAGAATTTGGAAAACCTGAGCCATTGGAAATATTCTGCAGAAAAATTCAACAATTATCTCCAATAAATTCTCATGTAACTCCAATCCCTGACGATGTTCCAGGATATGAAGATAAACTTATAATGGCTGGGGGAACATTTATTGAAGGATCAACAATAGAACTATCTGCAGATGGACCTATGAGAGCTCCTTATGCCGTTTATATGCAAGGTGGTTTAAATTACTCACACGTTAAATATGTACTAAAAAATATTTATGAGGACGTTAAATAATGACAATTTTAAAAATAAAAAGATTAGCTCATAACAAAATTTTACCTGAATATAAAACAGAAGGTGCTGCTGGAATGGATTTATCAGCTGCAATTGAAGAACCTATAACTTTAAAGCCATTAGAAAGAACTTTAGTTCCAACAGGTATAAAAATTGAACTTGAACACGGCTATGAAGCACAAGTAAGACCACGTTCAGGATTATCAATTAAACACGGAATTACATTAATTAATTGCGTAGGAACAATTGATGAAGACTATAGAGGTGAACTTTGTGTTCCGGTTGTTAATTTATCTAATGAAGAATATACTATTCAACCACAAGAAAGAATTGCACAAATGATAATTGCAAGAGTTGAACAAGCAAAAATTGAGGTTGTTACAGAACTTTCAGACACTGAACGAGGTGAAGGAGGATTCGGTTCAACAGGAAAAAATTAATATTTTATTTAAAATATAATAAATTTATTATATGGAGAATATCATGAGTAATAATAAAGATGGGTTTGATAACGAATTAGATATTATTAAATACATAAATTCAAAAAATAATTTTAATAATATGAATGATAATATGCAAAAATTTTTGCTACAACTATTCAATGATATTAATATTAAAAATCAAACAATATTTGCATCAAAACCTGTTGGATTTCCTAAAAACATCAAACCAGATATCGTAATTTCAGCTCTTGGGAAACAAAAATTTGTTAGTATTAAAAAAGGTTCTGGAAATAGTGTTCATCAAGAAGATTTAAAAGATTTTACAAAATACTTATTAAGTATTGGAATATCTGAAGAAACAATATTTTATCTTAGAGAATTCCATTATGGGGATGGAACTATTGATGGTTCTGGAGCTACAAGAATAAGCGCAAAAGAATTTAAAAATAAATATCCAGAAAAAATTAAACAAATCAACCTTGAATTTAATAATCCAGAAATTTTGAAAAAATTATTTAATAGGTTCTTATTTATAGGAAATATTCCAAATGCTCCTATTGTTGATATGATATATTATGGTTCAGTTGATAAAGGTATTTGGGCTAAAAATACAGACGTTGAAAAATATTTATTAAATTGCTATACAAATAAAGAAGCTATTATGTTCTCTCAATTAAGTTATCAAGTATGGAATCGTTGTTTAAATTTTAATCCAAAAACCGAAAATAGAAGACATATAATGCAAATTAAGTGGGCTAGTCTTGAAAATGACTTAACTAATATTACAAAACAAAGGAGCAACAACTTTGAAAAATAGAGGAACTATAGAAGGTGACCAACAAGAAATTATATTCGTACAAGAATATAATAAACATATCAACAATGAAGTATTTAATGAATATAATAAATTATTTAATAATTATGATTTAAATAAAATCTATTTATGCAGAGTTGTAACAAAACAATATTCAAAATTAAGCAATCAAGTTGTTATGACTAGAGCTGATGCTTATGCTGTGTATATTGATAGTGATATTAGTGATTTATTAAAAAATAACTCATACTATTTAGATGAAAATATTCTTAAATTAAACAATATAAAATATCATTTTATTAATAAATCTGGGATTTCTATTAAATTATCTAATTCTAAAAAGTTTCAAATTCTGAAACTTACACCAAATAGTTTTAAGTCACTATTTGGGAATTCAGAACTTGGAGCAGGTGCAAGTTTATATTGTCAAAAAGAAGAAGAGTTAATCAAAAATACTGATTTGATTAAAGGTTGGGGCACAACTATTCAATCAATGTGTGAATATTTTTCAAATTTAAATATTGACTATAACTTCACAAATAATACAAACTCTTGTAAACAAATAAAAATATTTTCTGAACAAAAAATTAAAGAAATAATAGATTCTTCAATAAGCATCCAAAAAAAGATTTTTAATGGTATAGACCTTTATGAAGAGCCCTACACAGCTTACTACTTATATAAAGATGCTAAACTTACAAATCTAAATTATATACCATTTCAAATAACAACAGGTTCAGGGCGCTCTAAAGGGATATACACTCTCGTTCTAAAACCTCTTTAGGTTGTTCTAAGTTATTAATAAAATTATCATCATTAACAATAGTATTTTCACTCGTATTAATATTTAATAACTCAATTAAGTTTTTTGCTAATTCATTTATAATAGGAACAACAACACTATTCCCAATTTGTTTATATGCGTTTGCTCCTTTACCTATTATATAAGAAGAAGGATAACCCATAATTTGTAAGCATTCTTTCTCTGTCAATTTTCTCATTTGTTTCACAACAACAGGAATATTATTCCCTCCTGTTCCCATTTTAGCAGTTAAACATGGTGCAATACTATCATTTTTAAACTGACACCTAGATGGGCGAATCTCATAAGCAAGAGTATCTGACTGAACTATTATATTTTTTAACTTAATAAATTTTTTAATATGCTCTTTACAAATATCTGATATATTATATTTTTCATCAGGTAGGTTTGCATTTATTATTGATTGAAGCTGAACAGAGGTAATTTTTTCCTTTGGAAAATAATAATTATTAATATCAATACCTAAATCTTTTCTTACCCCAATACAATACCATCTTTCTCTATTTTGTGGAATTCCAAAATCTTTTGCATTCAAAACTTGAGATTTAAAATCATATCCTAATTCAGATAAAACATTATTAATAACTTTTATTGTATTACCTTTATCATGATTAGTAATCCCCTTAACATTCTCTAAAATGAAAGCTTTAGGATGTTTTTCTTTTAATATTCTTGCAACCTCAAAAAATAAATTCCCTCTTGAATCCTCAAAGCCCTTTCTGTAACCAGCAATCGAAAACGACTGACAAGGAAAACCAGCACATAATATATCATGATCTGGAATATCTTGAGATGATATAGTTCGAATATCGCCTTCCGGAAGTTCTCCAAAATTTTTCGCATAAATACTTGCAACTTGTTTATCAATTTCAGAACTAAAAACACAAGTACAACCTTGTTTCTCAAATGCAAGTCGAAACCCTCCTAATCCAGCAAATAAATCTATAAATTTATATTCTCTATTCAAATTATACAACCCCATTTTTAAGATTTTTACTTATTTCCTGCGCAATTGCTAATCCTAATAAAGGAGGAACAGCATTAGCCAATTGTTGATGCTGATCTGATTTATTTCCTAAAAATTCAAAATTATCATCGAATGATTGTAAACGAGCAACCTCTCTTACTGTTGGAGTTCTATTTACAAAAGGATGTATTAACATTGATTTTGTTGCATGTTTAATCGTAATAGATGGCTTCGTTGAATCTAATCTTCTATAATTATTGCTATGAGTTCCTCCTCCTTGCCCTAATTCTAATGGAATATTTTGCCAATTGCCTCCTTGAGGAACACAAGACATTCTCTTAACTATTAATTCATTATGTTGTATTGGCTCATGATTATAAATATGCTTACTCCCTGACATTAATTTTTGATATTGTGACGTTGGAGATAAATACTCTGAACCACTTACAGGAATATTACCTAATGCATCACCTACTGTAACATAATTTGTTGAAGAATATTTTGCTTTTGGATAAGTCAATGGATAATTTTTACTTATCATAAAAATTACACGTTTTCTCTGTTGAGGCACACCATAATCTGCAGCATTTAAAACCTTATATTCTAACTTGTAACCTATTTTATTAAATTCTTCTTTAATTAGTCCCTTAATATCATGTCCATCCGAATCTGACATTGATAGAAGCCCAACAACATTTTCTATTACAACATATTTAGGCTCTATGATTTTAGTAATTTTTACAACTTCTTTAAATAAACTATTTCTCTGATCATTTACATTACGCTGCCCAGACATACTAAAGCCTTGGCAAGGAGGCCCTGCGATAATTACATCAACTTTATTTTTTAAACTTTTCCAATACCCTTCATCTATTAAGGTTAAATCTTTGTTTAAAAGTGTAGTTTTTTTATGATTTTTTTCAAATGTTTTAAGCGCTATATTCCATATATCAGCACCTAATATAACTTCAAAATCTTGAGTTTTTTCAAATCCGTATGAAAACCCTCCAACACCACAAAACAAATCTACAACTTTAAACTTATCTTTCCTCATTTAGCCTCACCCGTTAATATTATATAATAAATAGTTTAGTTATTTAAATTTGTAACAAATCATTTAATAAAAAAAAGACTTAACATAAGTCAAGTCTTTTTTATAAGATTTATTTACTTAATAAGATGATTATTTTGCAATAGCTGCATCATCCATCAATAAAATCATTACTTGTTCACCTTCTTTAGCTTTATAATTCAAACCAGGAGTTAACAATCCTACTATTAGACCAACCCCACAACCAACAGGAATACCAATTGCTAAACCTGTTCCAATTGCAGCATGAGTTGGAATAAATGCAAAACCAACACCTGCACCTGCACCTACTATACCTAATGAAATAGTAGATAATGCAATTTTACCTGTTGTTGACCAAGGACCTTCTTTTAAAGCATTGTCTTTAGTAAATGGTCGAGCTTTGATATCATAAGTTTTGCCATCAGGCATTACTATTTGTTTGTACAATAAATGTACTCTTGCATTTTTATTAAATTTCTTTGGAGGAACAATTTTTGTTACTTCAGCTACTAATTTTGTATTTGCAGGTAATAACATTGTTCCTTCATCTGTATATAATGCTTCAGGTAGAACAAAGTTTACAACATCGCCTGCTGAATGTTTTTTAGATTCAAATGTAGAATCAAAACATACAGCTAAAACATTACCTTGATTAATAACTTTTCTTAAATTAGTAATTTGAACAGTATTATTTGGTGCTTTTTTATTAACACTCAAGTGTTCAATTGCTAAAACATCCTCTTTGGGTCCTACATATTGAGGTTTTACAACAGTTAATTTATCTTTTAATTTAGCCAATAATACTGCACCTTCTGCTCTTGTTAGATTTTTATTTGGCTCTAACATAGATTCATCAGGATAATTTACGTAAATTCCATAATTAATAGATTTTGCATAAGGTAGTTTTGCCCAATTTGGAATAGTGTTTCTGTCTGTAAATTGATTTAAAACATTATAATCAACGTTTTTATCTTTTGTTATATGACTTATTACAGATGTTGTTTCAGAACGCAACATAGAATTGTTTGGTTTAAATGTTTGATCAGGATAACCATATACCAAACCTAATTGTTGTGAACGTAAAATATCATTATAATAAGCATTTGATGCTGTTATATCTTTGAATGAATTTTTCACATTTACATCTAAATTATTATTAGATAATACTTTCAATAACGCGTGCACAAATTCAACCCTAGTCATTGATTTATCAGGGTTGAAATTTCCATCATCATCTGTGAACATAATTCCTTCTGATACAACAGTTTCAATCTGTTCTTTTGCCCAATAATCTTTTTGAATATCCTTGATATTATTGTTTTTAGCAACTGCTAATGCCGGAGTTACATTTAACCCTAACATACAACTTACAAGGAATGCTGACATAATCTTTTTCATAGCTATATCCCTCTTTTCTATTTATATTAATTAACGTTGGATTCTTAATTCAAATTTCATACAAAGTATATACTATTTTTTCAAATTTTGCAACAAAAAAGAGAGCCATTTGGGTTTTTTTTATTTTTGGATTCTTTCATTATTTTTTAATGGTAATTCATCCGTTAAAATAATATTTATTGTTTCACCTTTCTTAGATTTATAATTCAAACCTTTTGTAAAGGCTCCAACGATAGAAGCATATTTTATACCTGTGAGCCAATTACTTTCTTTTAATTCACAGTCTTTATTAAATGTTTTAGCCGAAATATTATAATTAGTTCCATCAGGTAAAGTAATTTGCTTGTATTCTAAAAATACTTTTGCACAATGATTAAATTTTCTTGGTTGTTCTATCATTGTAACCTCAGATGTTAATTTTGAACCTTGTGGAATTAATACTGACCCCTCATCTGTCTTTATAGCCTGATTAAAGATAAAATAAACAACATCTCCTTCATTAGCATTTTTTGATTGGAATGCTGACTCAAAAGATATTGGAAATGCATTTCCTTGTAATATAATTTTTCTTTGATTTGTTATATTAATCTTATTTTCTTGAGGTTTTTTTACCATATTAAGATGTTCTACAGAAAGAAGTTCCTCTTTTTGTGGAATATATTGAGGTTTAACAAGAGATAATTTGTCTTTCAATCTTGTTAATAAAACAGCTGTTTCTGCTCTTGTAATATTTCTATTAGGTTCTAATTTATTTTCATCAGGGTAATTTATGTAAATACCATAATTAATAGATTTAGCATAAGGAATTTTTGCCCAAGATGGAATATCATTATTATCAGAATATTTATCTAAAATAGCACAATCAATAAATTTATCTTTTGTTATATGGCTTATTACAGATGTTGTTTCTGATTTTAACATAGTCTTTTGAGGTTGGAATGTTCCATCTGGATAACCATAAACCAAACCTAATTGTTCAGAACGTAAAACATCATTATAAAATTCTTGTTTATCATTTATATCAGAAAACTTATTTTTAATATTTACATCCAAATTATCATTAGATAATACTTTTAATAAAGCAGATACAAATTCAATTCTAGACACTGGTTTATCTGGATTAAAATTACCCTCACTATCAACTTGCATTATATTATCACTTAAAACTGCTTCAACTTGTTGTTTAGCCCAAAAATCAGCAGGAATATCTTTAACTGCATTAGAATTTTCTTCTGCACTAACAGAGGAAAAAGATACCAAACAAGAAATTAATAAAGCCGTTAATATTTTTTTCATAAATCCATACCTCTTCAATTTAAGTAAAATAAATAATTTTGCAATAAGTATATCTTATATGTTAATTTTTTTCAACAAAATATTCAACAAGGGGTTGATTTTAAAAATTTATTTGATACGATAATAGACACAAACCGCAGACAGTTAGTTATGTGGACAGAGTTTTAAGGTGAAAATCCTTAATGTAAAAGAAACAAAAGGTTTCAAGCTCATCTCATTATAAAAGGTAAAACCGGCTAACCTAGGTTACACAGTCGAATAAAAAAATAGTATATTAAATGTGTAATGTAAGATTTTGCGGTAAGTAAAAAGACGCAAAGTCTTTTTACTATGTAAACAAATCAAAGGTCGAACCGGAGCAATCCGTAAAATAAAACAAAGGAGCAAAAAATGTCAACAAAAGCCTTTAAAGCAGAAAAAATTTCTCAAATGAAAGAGAAAATTGAAAAGGCAAAAGTTGCTATTGTAACTGATTACAAAGGATTATCAGTAGAAGAAATTACCAAACTAAGACGCGAAATTCAAAAAGAAGATGGCGACTATATGGTAACAAAAAATACATTAGCAAAAATTGCCATTAAAGGAACAGAATACGAAGTATTATCTGATGCTTTAACAGGACCTGTAGCTATTGCATTTGGTTTTGAAGATCAAGTAGCACCTGCAAAAGCATTAGCAAAATTCATTAAAGAATCAAAAAAAGGCGAAATATTGGCAGCTGCAATGGATGGAAAATTACTATCAGCAGCTGAAGCTAAAGCATTAGCAAGCTTACCATCAAAACAAGAAATTTACGCAAAAATGCTTGGCTGTATCAATTCACCTGCATCAGGTATCGCAAACTCTATCAATGCTGTTATGTCTTCATTAACAAGAGCTATGGCAGCTGTTAGAGATCAAAAATCTGCATAATAGCAGAAAAACAAAACGTATATTACAAACTCAATAATAAAAAGGAGAAAACAATGAGTATCGAAGCAATTTTAGAATCAATCGAAAAATTAACTTTATTAGAAGCATCTGAATTAGTAAAAGCTATGGAAGAAAAATTCGGCGTTTCTGCAGCTGCTCCTGTAGCTGTAGCTGCTGCTGCTCCAGCTGCTGCTGGCGCTGCTGAAGAAGCAGGCGATGCTGAAGTAACTGTTGTATTAGCTTCTGCTGGTGCTAACAAAATCGCTGTATTAAAAGAAGTTAGAGCTATCACTGGTCTTGGCTTAAAAGAAGCTAAAGATTTAGTTGATGGAGCTCCAAAACCAATCAAAGAAAACGTTAAGAAAGAAGAAGCTGAAGAATTAAAGAAAAAATTAGAAGAAGCTGGTGCTACTGTTGAATTAAAGTAGTTCTTTCTTAGATTTTTCTAAAAAAGTAAACAAAAACGGGTTGTTAATTCAGCCCGTTTTTTATTAAAAAAAATAACTTGAAATTTGAATATGCTTATGCGATAATTTTTTCAGTCGAAAGACAATTAACTCAATAGACCTTATGGCTAGTAGCTCACTAGGTGAAGCTTGTGGAACCAGTTAAAATTCCTAGAGCGAACGCTCTAGCCAGATAACAAAAGTTTAATAGACCTTATGGCTGGGTAGCTCAGCTGGCTAGAGCGTTCGGCTCATACCCGAGAGGTCGAGAGTTCGAGTCTCTCCCCAGCTACCATTTAAAAAACTAGGATTTAATCCTAGTTTTTTATTACTCGGATAATCGCCTAACGCTAGGTTTTATCAAACCCCAATCGATTCAGACTCAGGTTTTCGTCTGACTCTCTTGGAGCGCTCGACTCCCTCTCACAAAATGATACTTAATCATTTTGTTCGGCACAGTCCGTGAGGTCGAAGAGGGAAGGAACATTATTTATATTAAAAAAGTGTTCTTAAATTGTTTTTATGATATTCTTAAACAAAAGGAGTATAAAATGGCTATACCAGATTTCCAAACTTTAATGTTACCATTATTAGAACTATTAAAAGATGGAAAAATTATAAAATTGTCTGAAATGGTAGAGATCATGTCAGATAAATATAATTTGACAGATGAAGAAAGAAATGAATGGCTACCTAGTAAAACTCAAAAAACAATGTATAATAGAGTCGCTTGGGCAAAGCAATATTTAAAAAATGCTAATCTTATTGATTCTCCTGAAAAAGGATCTTTTAAAATTACTCAAAAAGGTTTAGAAATCCTTAAAACTAATCCTCAAAAAATAAATTTACGATTCCTCAAAAATTTAGAATTAAACAAATTACATCATGAATATAACGATAATAATGAAAATGATAATGAAAATAAAACACCAGAAGAACTTATTGAAGGAGCACAAGTTTTATTTACGGAAAGCTTACAAAGTGAACTTCTTTCAAAATTAAAACAAATTGACCCAATAAGATTTGAACAAATAGTTCTTCAACTTATGGAAAAAATGAATTATGGAGTTGGTTCAATGACAAAAATGAGCCATGATGGTGGTGTTGATGGAATAATTGATGAAGATGAACTAGGTTTAGAAAAAATTTATTTACAAGCTAAAAGATATTCTGATAATAAAGTTAATGAAAAAGAGATGCAAAATTTTGCAGGAGCATTAGGTTGTTCACCTGTTAGAAAAGGAGTTTTTATAACAACAAGTTTCTTTGATGAAAAAGCTAAAAAGAAAGCTGCATCAGTTCAAGGAAAAGTTATAAGACTAGTAGATGGAGAAGAATTAACAAAATTAATGATAAAACATAATCTAGGAGTACAAATTAAAACACAAATTGAAATTAAAAAAATTGATGAAGATTTCTTTAGCGAAGAATAATATTGCTAAAATTATAAGAGGGATATATGCCAAAAGACCTAACAAATTCAAGAATAGATAGACAAAATATTTTAAATAATGAAATTGCTATTTCTGAAATTCAAATAAAATCAGGAGTAAAAGGTATTTTGTGGAATAATAAAGTATATCTTACAAAAGAAATGACTGCTGCTTTTTTTGAAGTTGATATAAGAACTATTAGTAGATATATTGAGCAAAATACAGAAGAATTAACTACAAATGGCTATGAAGTATTTAGAGGTAAAAAATTAAAAGAAATTATTGATAATTTTGGTAAGGACATTAATGTCCCTACCAAAACAACCAAACTTGGTTTGTTTGATTTTAAATCTTTTTTAAATTTGGCAATGTTAATTGCTGAAAGTGAAAAAGCAAAAATATTAAGACAAATGGTTTTGGATATTGTTATTGATTTAATAAATAAAAAAACTGGTGGTGGTACAAAATATATCAACCAAAGAGACAAGGATTTTATTTTTGCAGCTACTCAAGAAGAAAACTATAGAAGACAATTTACTGATGCTTTAAAAAATTATGTTGAAGATAGTAAGTACAAATACTCTCATTTTACTAATATGATATATGTAAGTATTTTTAAAGAAAATGCAAATGAATATAAAAAAATACTAGATTTAAAAGCTCATGATAAAGTTAGAGATACATTTTATAGTGAAATTTTAGATATTATTGCTGCTTATGAAACTGGACTAGCAGAAGAAATAAAAAAAGAATTTGAAAATAATAATAATAAACAATTAACAATACAGAAAACAGAAAGTCTTTTTAGAAATTTTGAACAATTGGCATTATGGAAACCTTTAATTAAAAGAGGTCGTACAAAAATGGCAAGTAGAGATATGGCTTTGAGGGAAGCTTTCCATTATCAATTAGCAGAATATATAGAACCATTAGAAAAAGATGAATATCAAAAATTTCTTGGTGCAACCGGTGATGAGCTTGAAAAATTAATGATTGAAAATAGTGATATTCTAAAACGCTTAAAGGATAGAAGTTAATGTCAATAATTTATTTAACAGTAGAAGAAGCTATTGAAACTCATAGAAAAACAATAATTCACAGTGGTGGTGGTGCAAGTGGGCAATTAAATATTGGTCAATTGGAAAGTGTATTAGAACATATTAAAAATGATGATTATTATCCTAAATTTGAGGATAAATTAACGCATTTATTTTTTGGAACTTGTAAGTTTCATTGTTTTGAGGATGGTAACAAAAGATTAGCAATAACTCTTTCTGCTCATTTTTTATTAAAAAATGGTTATATGGCTGTTGCAAAAACTTTTTTTGTTGTAATGGAAAATATTAGTTATGAAGTTGCTTCAGGAAAGATTTCAAAAGAGCTTTTAAATGAAATAATTACTGCTATTATGGACGGAACATATGATTATAATGAAGAATTAAAATTAAAAATATATAATGCAATAAATTAAATTGAGATATATGTTATAAATAAAAAAATTAATACGCAAAATTTAAAAAATTAGAAATTATCAGAAATATCTTTACATCTTTTGTTAAACATTTCATAGAGTTTTACCAACAAATCCATATCGGTTGGTTTGTCTACATCTATTGCCTTTTTAGCAAAGCCTACTTGGTTTTTGTATGCTTCATGCTCTTTTTCTGATAACATTGCTAAATATTCTAATAATTTTTTCTGATTATAATGCCCATTTGGTATTCCCATATGCTGACCTACGGCATTTATAATTATATCTACAAATCCATTAACATCTTTACCTGTCATTTCTCTATAAATATTATTTACTTCTTTCTCACCTGCTGATGGAATAACTGTAGGGATTTCATTTGTTTTTCTTAAACTCTTTGCTAAAGGTAAATTTACATTATATTCTACTGCCGAAAAGAACTTTGGAAACAATGAAAGAGTTTGAAGTTTATCTTGAAAATTTTGTGGAGTTTCTGCAAATTTATTTATCCAAGAATACTTAGAAACTCTATCTGATGATGTTTCTTGAAACAAATGTGTTGATTCATGTATAAGTGATTCTAAAAATGCGATTTTATCTTCTTTTTTATCTGAGTTTGGTTCTTTTAAAAATAATGCTTTCTCTCCATTTCTACAACTTCCGTCATTACTAAACAGAATTTCATCTTTAAAATATGCTGCTGTTCTATCATGAACATTTGAATTTGAATCAGCTTCACTTAATTTTTTAATTTTTGCATTTGGAGAGTATCGTTCTAATATTTGTTTAACTTCATCTATATTAATACTTGATTTTGTTTTATTGTATTCTAAAATATCCTTTTCTAAAGGTAAAAATTTTTCTGCTAATTTTGATAACCCTTTAAAACTAGGCGTTTTAGACTGAATTGTTTTAGTAAAAGTATCTTGGTGCAAATTTTGTCTTACAAATTTATTTTGAACCTGAGATGAGTTTTTATTAAACCTATTTTGAGAGATATTATTTAAAAATAAACTTACTTCCATATTATAACTAACAACCCTAAAAATATTTTTTGCGTTGGTTTTTAAATCAATTTAAGTACAAATTATTTGACTAAATTTTAATATTCATATATTCTAATATTCAGGGAGTTAATTATGAATATTAAAGAATACGCAGAAATTTTTAAAGCTTTAGCACATCCTATTAGATTAAAAATTGTTTGTGGACTATTAAAGAAAGATAGTTGCAACGTAAATACTATGTCTGAAAAATTGTGTATTGCTCAACCAACAGTTTCTCAACATTTGAATATTCTTAAAAATGCAAAAATTATAACAGGGTGCCGAAATGGTAACCAAATTTGCTACAAAATCGACAACCCTGCAGTCAGACATCTTTTTGAAAATATTGATATTTGCGAATTCTGTTCCTAAGATGCATACTTATGCAACAACATAGCCAACTGACTTTCTGAGTGCAAACCTGAAACAGATTCAACAACTTCGCCATTTTTGAAAACTATTAATGCCGGAATACTTGCAATACCATATTCCATTGATTTTCTCTGACCTTCATCAACATTAAGCTTCCCAACTTTTACCTTACCTGCAAACTTATCTGCAATACTTGATACTACAGGGATTTGTTTTCTACAAGGACCACACCAAGTTGCATAAAAATCAACTAATACAGGTAAATTACTCTCTTTTACTTCTTTGTCAAAATTCAAATCATTTAGTTCAACTACGTTTTCCATTTTGTTTTCTCCTTTATATTTTGATTTATATCTATATTCTAATATTCATATATTCATAATAACATATGTTTTCATTTTGTCAACCCTTGGCTCTTTTATTTTTAAATGCTTATTCAGAGAAAATCGTACATTTTTTAGGTAAAAAGAGTATATTTTTCTTTTAACTCTATATTATAATTATGGAAAAAGGAGAGTTATTATGAGTTATTTAGATATAGAATTAGCAGGAATCAATAAAGACGGCGAAGAAAAGAAATATTGTCTTAAAGATTTCAAAGGCGAAAGAGTTGTTTTATATTTTTATCCTAAAGATAATACTTCAGGTTGTACACAAGAAGCATGTGATTTTAGAGATAATATAAATAGAATTACATCTATTGCAAAAGTTGTTGGAGTTAGTCCAAATGATATTAAGAGTCATTTGAAATTTAGAGAAAAGCAAAGCTTAAATTTTGATTTGTTATCAGATACAGAACAAAAGCTATCAAATGAGTTTAAAGTTTGGGTTGAAAAATCAATGTATGGTAGAAAATATATGGGGATAGAGCGTTCAACATTCATTCTTGATAAAGACGGAAATATCGAAAAAGAATGGAGAAAAGTAAAAGTTAAAGGTCACGTTGACGAAGTTATTGATTATTTGTTGAACAATTAATTTCTTTATTCCATCTAATATAAAAATAAATACCTAATAAGAAATACACGAACCACATCAAGACTGTTGAATAAACGTGTATTCCTTTTAGTGCAATATTTAGCCACATAATAACTGATAATCCGTTTACAATTGTCCAGACAATCCATTGTTCAATACATCTTTTTACAGTCAAATACATTCCGACAATTGATAGAATAGTTGTAATCCCATCAATTATTGGGTTACCATCTTGTATATTGTTTAAAATGAATACAGCCCCAACACATGCCAGTATTGAGATTATTGAAAGCTGAATGAGCTCTTTTGTTTCTAGTTTTGTTTTGTATATTTCATTAGTTGTTTTTTTTAGATGTTTTTTCCATTGAAAAATTCCAAGAATTTGCATTGGAATATAATAAAAAAGATTTAAAAATAAATTTCCATAAATAGCATTTTTAAAAGAAATATAGCTATATAAAATTGAACTTATTAATCCAAAAATATAACAAGAAATCTTCCCTTTGCCTGCAATTATGGTATATAAGATTCCACAAATTGCATAAACAATAGCAATAGGACTATCATGCAAAAATATTGCGTTAGAAAATATTATACACATAACCAAAACTAAGGCTGACAATTCTGTTTTGTTCCAGCCTGATAATTCTAACTTTACAAAATGTTTAATATCGCCCATATTCATTTTACTTTTCACTATTTATGTTATCTAATAAAAATAGATGAATGTAAAATTAACAGAACAAAGTTTTTATAAAAACAAACTATTACACAAGGGATTAGAATTTGCAGCCAACAAAAGTGGTACTTTTATGGCTGGAGCTGCTCTTGCGTTTTCAACATTGCGTCCTTTATCAATACTTGCAACCCCAAAAACAGATAGAGAAAACAAAAAACTTGCGTGTGCAAAATCTATCGCATCAGCAGGAATTAATTATACTATTATGTATGGTTTAACAAATATTCTTGCAAAAGGGATAAAAGGAATCGAAGAAAATCCTAATACGTATTTAAAACCTAATACAATCAAAAAACTTGAAGAAGCAGGTAAACCATTATCAGCATCAAAAAAATATCAGTTTATTGCACAGTTATATAAGCTAGGCTTAGCAGTTGCAATGGCAATACCTAAATCAGCACTTACTTGTGCACTAATCCCTCCTATAATGAATTCTTTTTTAAATAAAAATAAAAACCACCAACAACAACCACAAATACTTAAAACTAATTCTGAAACTAATAAAAAGTTATCATTTAAAGGATTAAATCCATTATCAAAAGGTATTGGTAAAAGTATGGATAATCCGACAATGCAAAAAATGGCTGATAGATTTAAGGATACAAATTATGCAATGCATATTCCCGTAATAGGGGATATTTTAGCGACTGGAGCATTTATACATCAGACAAATAAGAGTAAAAAAATCAAAGAAGACAGAAAAAAAGTTCTGAATTATAATGCTGCGATATCAACAGGTTTGAGTATTGGGGCAAGCTATATTGTGGATAAGGCGTTGGATAAACCGACCGGAAAATTCATCAAGAAGTTTTCAGAAGTTAATAAGGATGCGCCAAAACTTGCTAAGTATGTAGAGGGAATAAAGATAGCAAAACCAACATTAATAATGGGAAGTATTTATTATTTGGCAATCCCACTTGTTTCCACCTTCTGGGCAGAAAGAATTGATAATAAAAATAAGAAATAAATTTTTCATAACTATTTATAAATTTCATTAATTTTATTTGTTACAGTTATTATTTCTTTATAAACATTATATTCTTTTTCAGACATACACGAAATTTGTTGAATCAAATCTTGTCTGTCTTGATTAATATTTATTTTACTATTTATACCAAAATCTTCTAATGAAAAATCTAGGACTCCAGCCATTTTTAAAAAAGTTTCAACATTTATAGAATTAAGACCTCGTTCTACTTTACTTAAGTAATTAGTAGATAAATCGATTTTTTCAGCTAATTGATCTTGAGTTAAATTTTTTTCTTTTCTGAATTTCTGTATGATTTTTCCAATAATAACTTTATTAATCATATAATACCTCTTTTAAGATGATAAATACTATATGATTATTTTTTAATGTCAAATATAGCTATATTAATACAAATTGATACTATTTGATTATTTAAATTTATCATGTAATAATCACATGTGATTATTTTTAAATAAATTAAACATATATGATTTTAGAGAAACAAATTAAAAGTTCAGATAGAGTTAAAAATCATGGTGAAGTTCTAACAGCTCGCAGAGAAGTTGAAACAATGCTTGACCTTGTTAAAAATGAATCCGAAAGAATCGATAGCAGATTTTTAGAACCAGCTTGTGGAGATGGGAATTTTCTTGTTGCAATATTAGAAAGAAAGCTAAAAACTGTAACTACAAGATATAAAAGTAAAAAAATAGATTTTGAAGTTAATCTCTTATCTGCATTATCAAGTATATATGGAATTGATTTACTTGAAGATAATGTTGAGATTGCAATAAACAGAATGTTTGAAATTGCCTTTACTTGCTATAAAGATGCTTTAAAAGTCAAACCTGATGAAGAATTTCAACAGGTAATGAAATTTATTTTAACAAAAAATATCTTACAAGGTGACAGTTTAAATGGAATCGATAAAATTACATTTACCCAATGGACACTTATAGGGTATCAGTTTAAAAGAGAAGAATATTCTTTTTCTCAAATAAATCAAGAGGCTGAGATATTAAATACTCCATTATTTGCTTCTTTATCTAATGAAAAAGGAGAAGATGTATTTATCCCACAACCAATTAAGGAATATCCATTAACATATTACAAAAATATAGGAGGGCAAGAATGAGTTTTTTAGACGAACTACACAAGCCTGATATTTTAGATTGTATTTCTCATCTTTCATCAGATGAAGTATTTACTCCTCCTAAATTGGTTAATGAGATTTTGGATACACTCCCTCAAGAATTATTTAAAAGCTCTAAAACAAAATTTTTAGATCCTTGCTGTAAAAGTGGTGTGTTTCTACGTGAAATAGCAAAACGTTTAATTGAAGGATTAAAAGATGAAATCCCTGATTTAGAAAAAAGAATAGACCATATTTTTAAAAACCAGCTATATGGTCTGGCAATAACTGAACTAACTGCACTACTTTCAAGACGTTCAGTTTATTGTTCAAAGACTGCTGATGGTGAATATTCCGTTTGTAAATTTTCTGACAGTCAAGGAAATATTGAATATAAAAGAACTTATCACGTTTGGTTCAAAGATAAATGTATGATGTGCGGAGCTTCAAAATCCGAGTACGATAGAGGAGAGGAGCTTGAAACACATGCCTATTCTTTTATACATACTGATGAGCAAAGAAATTCTGAATTGTTTAAGAGGTTAAAAGATATGAAATTTGATGTTATAATCGGTAATCCTCCGTATCAAATTAGTGATGGTGGTGGTACTGGAGATAGTGCAAAACCAATTTATCAATTATTTATACAACAAGCAAAATGTTTAAATCCCAGATTTCTGACTATGATTGTTCCGTCAAGATGGATGAAAGGAGGTAAAGGTTTAGATAATTTTCGACAAGAAATGATTAATGATACCCGAATAAAAATAATACATGATTATGAAGATGCAAAATCTTGTTTTCCAGGAGTTCATATTGATGGTGGGGTATGTTACTTTTTATGGGATAAAGATTATGATGGTAAAGTTGAATATTATTTTACATCATTAAATGGTGACTCAAATGTATCACGACGTTTTTTAAAGTCAGGCTGTTCAGAAACTATAATTAGAGATTTTAGACAAATATCAATTATAGAAAAAGCTAGTAAATTTAATGAAAATAAATTTAGCAAAATTGTATCTTCAAGAAATCCCTATGGCTTTTTTGCTGATTTATTTAATACTCCAGAAAAATATTCTATGATTGAGGTAAGTGAAGAATTTTCATCTGTTAATTCATATAAAATATATGGAGTAAAAGGCAAAAAAGGAGGAGCTAGACGTGTTTATGGTTATATAAATCCTACTTGTATTGAAAAAAATATTGAATGCGCAAATAGTTATAAATTATTTTTTTCAAAAGCTTATATGACAACTTCAACAGTTCCTCCGGAAATTATTATTGGTAGACCCAATACAGTTTGTACTGAAACTTTTTTACAAATAGGAAGTTTTTTAAATGAAACATCAACAAAAAATTGTCTACAATATATAAAAACAAAGTTTTTTAGAGCATTACTATTCTTTAACAGACATTCTCTAAACATATCTAAAGAATCATTTGAGTTAATCCCACTACAAGATTTCAACGAAGAGTGGACAGATGAAAAGTTGTATAAAAAATATGGTTTAACTCAAGAAGAAATTGACTTTATTGAGTCAATGA
>CALUWB010000003.1 GCA_944324375.1 Candidatus Gastranaerophilales bacterium
CAATAATGGTTGTACATCTTTATGGACAAGCTGTACAAATGGAAAAAATTTGGGAACTTGCAAAAAAATATAATCTAAAAGTTATTGAAGATTCTGCCCAAGCTCATGGTGCTGGAATAAATGTTGGAAATGAAATAAAAAGAGTTGGCAATCTATCTGATGCATCAGGTTTTTCATTCTACCCTGGCAAAAATCTAGGATGTATGGGAGATGGTGGAGCTGTTACTACCAATGATGATGAATTAGCTCAAAAAATCAAAGCTATTGCTAATTATGGAAGTGATAGAAAATATCACCATATTTATAAAGGAGTAAATTCTCGTCTTGATGAAATCCAAGCTGTAGTATTGGATGTAAAACTAAAATATTTAGATAAAGATAACCAAAGACGTAGAGAAATTTCTCAATATTATAGAGAAAATATTAAGAATGAAAAAATAATCTTACCTGAAACATACAACGAAGATTCTCATGTCTGGCATGTATTTGTTGTAAGAACACAAGAGAGAGACAGATTTCAACAATATCTATTAGATAATGGAATCCAGACTATTATCCATTATCCAACACCGCCACATAAACAGGAATGTTACAAAGAATGGAATAATATGTCTTTTCCTATAACAGAAGAAATACATAAAACTATAATTAGTTTACCAATCTCTCCTGTTATGACTGATGAAGAAGTTAAAAAAGTTGTTGAGGTAGTAAATGAATATATTTAATAATAAAAAATTTGATTTAATATGTAGTATTGGAGAAGATTGTGCTTGTTCTATGTATCTTAATAAATTTAAGCTACGAAATGCATCTTACCCTTTTGATTGGCTAACAAAATCTAATTTTGATACAAGAATAAGTCTTATACTTAATGATTTCCAACATTTTTGTAACAAAGAAAATTTTCAAAAACTTGAAAATATAAGAGGAGAAATAGCTGATTGTAAAAATATTGAATATGAAAATAAAAAAACAGGTTTTTATTTCTATCACGATTTTGATGCAAATTTAGATTTTAATGATGCATATGAAATTGTTAAAAAAAGATATGAAAGACGTATTAATAGGTTTTATAAACATATTAATAATTCTAAAAATATACTATTTGTATTTTGGGGACGTTCTGATTTTATAGATAATGAAAAATTAAAAGTATATCATCAACAACTAAAAAATAAATTTCGAAATCAAAATATTTATTTGTTGATTCTAGAAAATACACCAAACCAAAATAATTTTATATATGATAATATATCTGAAAATATTTTAAAAATAAAATATGATATGACATCTTATGATATAAATAAACCTCAAAATGCTTGTGCTGGAAATGTTTTACTAAATGACCAAATATTTAAACAACTAAAACTCAAAAAATCTATATCAACATATTTAAGAAATATTTGTTTTTATTTATTGGTCAAATTCCCATCGATGTTTATACCTAAAAAACAAACTAGACGCAATTTTAGAGAAAAAATGAAATTATTAATATTTAAAGAAGATTAATTATGAACAAAGAAGAGAAAATTATACAAAAACAACAAATTTATTTTGAAAAGTTATTAAATAAAATCGACAAAACAAAAAATATTGAAGAAAAAATAAACCTCGCGATTATTGCATCTGATTATGCAACATATAATCATACAGGGTATTATTATTCAACTAAACTTGAAAAATTATTTATTGATTATGCTAAATCTATTAAAGATGAATTAAAAAATAACTATAAACCAAATACTTTTTTGCATGTTTTAACCAAAGCCTTTACAGGTGGCGGACATACTAGAGTTGTTGAAAAATGGATTGAACAATCTCCTAATAATCAAACTCACTCTGTTATATGTATTAATCAAGAAAAAAATCAAATACCTGAAAAATTAAAAAATGCTATTAAAGAAAAAAATGGCGAATTAATTTTATTAAATAAAGATAATTTAAAAGATAGAGCCATTGAATTAAGAAAAATTGCAAGCGAATATGAATATGTTATTCTTCATACCCATATGGAAGACCCAACAGCTCTTGTGGCATTTGGATCAGAAGATTTTAAAAGACCTATTATATTCTATAACCATGCAGATCACATGTTTTGGTTAGGCAAAAGTGTCACAGATAAATTAGCTACATTGAGAGAACATGCTGACACTTTAACAATACCCAAAAGGAATATAAAAGATTCTTTTATGCTTGGTGTTCCTATTGAATCAAAAACTAGAGAAATTGTTGATAAAAAAATTGCAAAAGAAAAACTCAAGCTTGATACAAATAAAAAACTTATTGTATCTGCAGGAAATCCTCATAAATACACTCCAATGTGTGGAAAATCTTTTGTAGATTACTTATTAAATATAATAAAAGAAAATGATAATATTCAAATTATTATAATAGGACCTAATCCAAAAGAGAAACTTTGGAAACTAGCTTATAAAAAATCTAATGGGATAATAAAAGCCATAGGACAAGTCGATTACAATAACGGTTATTTTGATTATATGAATGCAGCTGATTTAGTAATAGATTCTTGGCCTATGGGAGGCGGAACTGTTATGATTGATGCATTATCATGCAACACTCCTGTCTTAGCATTTAAAAATCCTATTGGACAATTTGATTATTTAGCTAAATCGCAAGCATATTGCAAAACCGAAGATGAATTGTATCAAAAAATAAAACTCGTATTAAATAATGAAAATTTTTGCAACAATTTAGTTAATGAAGTTAAAACAAATCTTAAGCAAGATCATTCTGTAGAAAATTGGGGTAAAAAGCTAGAAAAATTAATCGAAATTACTCCCAAAACTCATACAGTAAAAGATGTTTCACAAGAAAAAGAAAACAAAGAAATTGACGAGGCTGCAATTTGTCTAAATTATATATATAACAAAGGGTTCAAAAAAAATAATAAATTAAAAGTTTTTAAATACCATATGTTATATTATATAAATAAATTTATTTTTAATAATAAAAAAGAGACTTATAGATATTTAAAAAAATACCATATGTTTAATATTTAACCGATTTCTTTTTATATGATAAAATTAAAATATTATAAAATTTAAGGATAAATAAATGTCAAAAAAATTAATCTCAGTTGTAATGAGTGTATACAACACAAAAGAGAGCTATTTAAGAGAAGCCATAGAAAGCATTCTTAATCAAACCTATACAAATTTTGAATTCATTATTATTAATGATGGTTCTACAAATAATGCAGAAGAAGTCATTCTATCATATCAAGATGATAGAATAAAATACTACAAACAAGAAAACAAAGGAATTTCTGCATCTAGAAATTTTGGGACAAATGTTTCGAATGGTGAATATATTGCTGTAATGGATTCTGATGACATTGCTGTTCCTGAAAGATTTGAAAAAGAAATAACCTTTTTAGAAAATAATCCAGAATATTCTCTTGTTGGTTCTTGGTTCAAAGTTTTTCCTAGAAATGAAATTGCTAAAATGATTGAAAAACCAAGATTATTAGATTTTTTCAATAAATGTTGGATTATACATTCTTCTGTTATGTTTAGAAAAAAAGATTTTGTTGAAAATAATCTTTTCTATAATGAAAATCTAAACTGCGCAATTGATTATGATTTATGGTGCAGAGCTATTAAAAAACTTAAATTCTATAACATACAAGAAATACTAATCAACTATAGAGTAGAAGGACAAGGAATTGCTACTAAAAAACGAGATGAAAGAATAAAAAATACAATCCGTATACAACAAAATATTCTTGATAGTTTAACATCTGATAAAAAATTACAACAAAGAATTATAAAAGGGATATGTTCTAAACAAAAAATTGGAAAAAACCTTAAAGAACAAATTTTCTCTGTCAAAAATTCATTAGAATTTGATAAAAAATACAAAATTATCACAATATTGGGAATAGAAATTAGGTTCTTAAATAAAATTTATAAAAATCTTGAAAGAGGTCAAAATGTCTAAAATTTCTGTTATCATTCCAGTATACAATGCTTTAGAAGATTTAAAAGTCTTAGTTGAAAGCTTAAAAAATAATTTTAATTTTTCTTTAGGAAAAATTATTTTAATTAATGATTGTTCTAAAAAAGAAACTACTGATTACTTAATTAATTTAAATAAAGAAAATCCTCAATTTAATATTTGTCATAATGAACAAAATCTTGGTTTTATAAAAACATGCAATAAAGGAATGAAAATTGCAAAAGGAGAAATTATTGTACTTCTCAATTCTGATACTCAAATTCCAAAATTATTTGCAGAAAAAATTATTGATTGTTTTAATGCCAACACTAAAATCGGAATTGCTTCTCCAATTAGTTCTTGTTCTGATGCTTATTTTATACCTTTAGAAAAAGGGTATTCTTTAGAAAATATAAATAATAGATTAGATAATAAACATAAAATATCATATCCTGATATTCTTGCTGCTGAAGGCTTCTGTTTCTGCATTAGAAAACAAGTAATTGAACAAATTGGATATTTAGATGAAATTTATGGAAAAGGATACCACGAAGAAATTGACTTTGCATTAAGAGCAACTACTTACGGATGGAAAAATGTTTTAATTGACAATCTTTATGTATATCATGCAAGACAAGCTTCTTTTGGAAGTGAAGAACGAAAAAAATTAATTCAACAAAATAATAAAATTTTTAATGAAAGATGGGAAGAATATGTTGACAAAAGAAAAAAAGATTTGAAAAATCCTATTCCTAAAATTTATAAAGACATATTCCCAATAAAAAGTTTTTTTGAAAACATTTTTAGCATAAAGAAAATACAAAATTCTATCATTATAAGATTTTTATTTATTAAAATCTCAAAAAAAATAAAAAACTAATTTAACAACAAATAAGAAGGAAAAAGAAATGCAAATAACAGTAGTAGGAACAGGATATGTAGGTTTGGTAGCGGGGGCTTGCTTCGCTGATATGGGTAATGATGTTATCTGTATCGATAACAACCTTGAAAAAATTGAACAACTTAAAAACGGTATAATCCCTATATACGAACCGGGACTTGAAGAACTTGTTAAATCTAATGTTATAGAAAATAGGCTTGTTTTCTCATCTGATTTAGATTCAGCAGTCAAAAAATCTCAAGTTTGTTTCATTGCTGTTGGAACTCCTCAAGGAGAAGATGGTTCTGCTGATTTACAATATGTGTTCAATGTTGCTGAATCTATTGCCAAATCTATGAACGAATACAAAGTCATTGTTGATAAATCAACTGTACCTGTTGGAACTGCTGAAAAAGTTGCTGATATTATTAAAGAGAATACCATTTACCCCTTTGATGTTGTCTCAAATCCAGAGTTCCTAAAACAAGGTAATGCAGTTGATGATTTCCTTCACCCTGACAGAGTCGTTATTGGTTCAGATTCAGACAAAGCTACACAAATTATGCAAGATATTTATTCTCCGTTCTTTAGAACAGGAAACCGTGTAATTGTTATGGATGTTAAATCTGCTGAAATGACTAAATACGCTGCAAATTCTTTCCTTGCAACAAAAATTTCGTTCATGAACGAAATCGCAAACCTTTGCGAAAAAGTTGGTGCAGACGCTGAAATGGTTAGAGTTGGAATGTCCACAGATTCTCGTATCGGTAACAAATTCCTATTCCCTGGGCTTGGTTACGGTGGAAGCTGTTTTCCTAAGGATGTTAAAGCTCTTATTAAAACAGGGTTAGAAAATGATTGTGAAATGAGTATAATCTCATCTGCTGATAAAGTTAACAAAGAACAAAGAAATATTTTTATCGAAAAAATTACAACTCGTTTTGGACAAAATCTTCAAGGCAAAACTTTTGGAGTGTGGGGGCTTGCATTCAAACCTAAAACGAACGATATGAGAGAAGCTCCTGCTATAACTATAATTAATGCTTTATTAGAAAAAGGTGCAAAAGTAAAAGCGTTCGATCCTAAAGCTATGGAAACTGCTAAATTTTATTTTGAAGATAAAATAACTTACACAAAAACTGCATATGAGTCATTAGAAGATGCTGATTGTATGTTATTATTAACAGAGTGGAATGAATTTAGAAGACCTGATTTTGAAAAAATTAAGTCTTTACTAAAAAATCCTGTTATCTTTGACGGTCGTAACCAATACGATGAAAAAAGACTAAGAGAAAAAGGATTTGAATATTATCAAATAGGAAAAAAATAGATGGATAAAAAAGTTTTATTAACAGGTGTTACAGGACTTATAGGAAAAGAAATTATTGAGCCATTAAAAAATCTAGGATACAAAATATCGGCATTAACTATTGATGAAAATAATCCTGATAATGGCGTTAATTGGATTAAGTGTAATCTATTCGATGAAGAATCTGTTAAAAAAGCTTTTGAAACCGTTAAACCAACCCACTTGATGAACTTTGCATGGGCTACAACAGGAGATTATTTATCTTCTGATATAAATTTGGAATTTATAAAAGCTGGAATTAATTTATTAAAATATTTCAAACAAAATGGTGGTAAACGCGCAGTTTACGTTGGAACATGTTTTGAATACAAATTCAAAGATGAACCATTGAAAGAATATGACACAGTTAATCCTCAAACATTATATGCAACAAGCAAAAATGCACTAAGAGAAATAGCAGAATCTTTTTGCAAAACAAATCAAATATCTTTTGGATACGGAAGAATATTTTATGTATATGGCCACGGAGAAAACGAAAAAAGACTTACTGCTCATTTAATAAAAACTTTGCAAGAAGATAAAGAAGTAACAATCAATTGTGGAAGATTAATAAAAGATTATATGTACACAAAAGATATTGCAGGTGGCTTTGCAGCATTCTTAGACAGTAATGTTGAAGGAATTGTTAATATGGCAACAGGTAAAGGAATCTCATTAAGAGATTATTCAACATATATTGCAAAAAAATTAGGCAAAGAAAAATATTTGATAATCAAAGAAGAAGATACAAACCAACCAGAAATAATTGTAGGTGATAATACTAGATTAACTAAAGAAGTTGGATACAAAATAAAATATACATTTGAACAAGCAATTAATGAAATCTTAAATTACTAAAATTAAATCATTATAATTTTTGAAATAATTAAACACTAAAAAAGGCTTAAATTAACTTTTAAGCCTTTATTAAATCTTCTCCCCTTTACTCCCAAAATAAATGATTAATAATTCATATTCCATTATAATATATAATCTTTTTCAACTCTCCCCTTGAGTCTTGTAGCCATCACTCCCTTCCAAGTACACTGTTATATTAGGCTAACCACATTGGATAATCAAGTAAAGAATTTTGCATGAAAAATTTACAATCTAACATGCCCCATACCATTACTATAACTAAGACTTATTTACATTCTTAATGAACAAATTTTAATGAAATTTGGTTAAAAAATCGAACTTTTTTGGTTGACTTTTTATTTTTAATAAGAAGCTTAATAAAAATAACACTTGTAAAAATCGATTATAAATTACAACCAAATGTGAAGAAATATTATAACAAATTTTTACCGACATTAATTAGGCTAAAACCTAATAAATATAAATATTTACCCCCTTTGCAAGTAATTGTTAATATTTATTTAGTAAATTTTTGTTTAACTTTTTTAAAACTTATTTTTATCAATAAACATGAGCATTTTAACCGATTGTGAACATTGAAAACGTGTAAAAAAATTGTCATGCAAACACTTAATATTTGTTTTTTATCTTTAAATTTGGTTTAATAATTATACAGACATCCAAAACATTATTTAAGTTTTGTATAACTAAATGTTGGGAGAGAAAAAATCAATTACATTATTGATAGGATGTCAAAATAGTTGATAAAATTTAAAATTAAAGTAGAAAATGCAGTTAGTATTTCGGAGGGCATATTAGTGTTAGAACACGGTTATATTCAAATCTATACAGGAGATGGTAAAGGAAAAACTACAGCATCTTTAGGACTAGCACTTCGTGCCTTGGGACACGGTTGGAAAGTTTTAATTATACAATTTACTAAAGGAGATTCAGGAACTTCTTATGGAGAAATTGCTTCTTCTTCTAAATTCTTACCTAATCTTGACGTTGTTCAATTTGGGATGGATAGAGTTGTTTATTCACATAATATTTGTATGGACGACTATAAAGAAGCAAAAAAAGGATGGGAATTCGCTAAAAATGCTATTAATAGTGGCGAATACCAATTGATTATTCTTGATGAAATCAATATTTGTGTTTCTCTTGGGATGATTAAAGTAGCTGATGTTAAAGATGCTTTATTAAATAAACCTGAAAATCTTGAAATTGTTTTAACCGGAAGATACGCACACCCTGAATTACAAGCTTTAGCTCATCTTGTTACTGAGATGAAACCTATCAAACACTATTTTGATATGGGAGTTATGGCTAGACAGGGTATAGAATATTAATTTGAAGAGAGATGATTATTAAATTGTAACGAGTCTTATTAGACTCGTTTTTTTTATGGATTGATTTTATTAACCTAAAATGATACTATTTTTGTAATATGGCCAATGATTTAATTAATGATAAATCCGAAGTTAAATTCGCGAAACTTCTTTTTAATAAAGGTACAGATGATGCTCTTAGCTTCAACTGTCTTATTAAAGATATTAAACAAGAATATGTTAACTTCGTTGGAATGTCTGATTACACAGATCAAGTATCTCTTGGTGCCCCAGTAAATATTAAAATTTACTCAACAAATGGTGTGGTTGCTGCTGAAGCTACTCTATTAAAAGTATTTAAGTATGGAAATACTCCTATTTATACTACCACATACCCTACACCATACGAACATACTCAAAAAAGAGCTTATTATAGAGCTGATATGCATTTGCCTGTTACTCTTCTGGTTGTGTTACCTAACGGAAGTACAAAACAAATTAATGCTACTACTAAAAATATTTCGGGAAGAGGAATGTGTTTTATTTCGCTTGAACCAACTTTTCCTGAATATTTCTCCATTACAGTCAATGTTAGATTTAAACAAAAATTTATTGTTACTACTGCTGATTTTATTTATACTAATCCGGTTAAATATAAAGATGCTATTCTATATATTCACGCATTTAAATTCACTGGGATAGAACCTGAAGATATTAATTTTATTGTTAAAGAATGCTTCTTATTCCAAATTGAAAGAAAAAAATTACAATCGTAAATATTTTTTTGACTTTATTAAAAAAATAACTAAAATATATAATGTAGATAGTGAAGGTTAAATTAAATGAAAATGTTAGAGAGATTAAAAGACTTGGAACAACAGTATGTGTTCCTCAGATGGGTTACTGGGAACGAATACGGCAAAATTGAATACGTTGGTGAAGACTTTATTGAATTCGCAATCATTGATGTAGATTCGATGGAATACAGAGAAACTATTCTATTAAATTCTCAACTTGTATTAGAACTTACATTCGGTGGTGCTGATGTTGCTAGAATTCTTGCAGAAAGATCATCACAATTACCATCTATTGGCGAAAACTAATTGATTTATATTTACCCCACCATTTAGATGAATATATTTACCTCGATGGTTTAAATCTATTATATTATGATATAATCTATTCAGAGGTAAATTTCATGGATATAATGCATCTTTTAAAAGACCCACCTATTCAAATTATTTTGACCGTGTTTTCATCTAGCTTGATTTACACCATCAAAAGTTATTCAATGCTGGGAAAAGAACTTAAAAAATTGAATACTTCAATTCAACCCTTTGAAAAAGGGAATATATCATATAAGTTTGAAGAATTTAAGCATGCTATGTCTTCAAGTAAATTAGCTGCTAAACCGTGGGAAGATTTTAAAAATACTCTTGTTTTCTCTGAAAACATAGCTTATCAAGATAGTGAAACTGAAGAATTAGATTATGATTCGGTATCTGATTCTATGTCCGATATTCAAACTACTAGTGATGCGTTAGATTTCTTTAATGAAGATACTCTTGCTTTTGCTCATTATAATAAACATATTATTGCATTAGCACCAACTCTGCTTACAGGATTTGGACCGTTATTTACATTCATTATGATTGGGACTGCATTCGGAATGTTAGACTTCTCTAGCACTCAAGCGCTTACTAAATCTATTGCAGGTTTCGTTGGAACCATGCAAGTTGCAGCTATGTGTTCCGTTTTTGCTGTTGCTTCTGCTCTTATTTTTATGAGTGTTGATAAATTCTGGTTCTCTAAATCTATTATTCCTGCTATTGCAAAAGTTCAAGGAAAAATTACTGATTTATTCTCTACTATTTCTAGTGAAAAGTTCTTAGTAGATTTACTGAAAACAACTAAAACTCAATCACACGAAAATGTTGTTTTATTAAGAACTCTACCTTCTACTTTTGCTGGAACTATTAAAAAAGATTTGACTAATATTGTTGTTCCTTACTTAGACAGTATGATTTTTGGAATAAACAATCTTAATAAAACTATGGAGAAAAAATCTGCCGGTGGTGATGATGATTTAGGTGGATTGTTCTAATAAGGGTTTTGTATGGCTAGAAAAAAACAAGCAGAAGCAGAAGAAAATATTTTTTGGGTAACAATGTCTGACTTGTTCCTTGGTATGTTCATGGTTTTTGCAACATTATTCTTTGCTTTTGTTACGAACACTGGACAAGGGAGTGGAGCGCAAGAAGCTACTACGGAAATGGTTCAAGAAGTTGTTCAAGAAATGGAAAAACAAAATATTAAAGTTAAACTAATTGATGAAAATAAACCTGAAAAAACTGATTCTAAAGAAAATGTTCACGTTGAAATGGATCCAGTTACAGGTTTAGTTAGAATTTCTGATTTAGAATTATTTGATTTAAACAGTTCCCAACTTACACCTAAAGGTAAAGCTTTCTTAAATAAATTTATTCCTGTATATTTTGATTCAATTTATAAAAAAGAATTAGCACAATATATTTCTGCTGTTGTTATTCAAGGACATACAGATTCTACTAACTTTAGAGGAAACTATTCTACAGAACAGCAATATATGAAAAATATGAATCTTTCTATGAATCGTGCTTATAATGTTGCTAATTTTATTTTTGCTAAATGTTCTAATAAGCCTTATCAAAAAGACTTAACAACTACAATTAAAGTTGAAGGTGCAAGTTCTTCTAGACCAATTATTATAAACGGAGTTGAAGATAAAACTAAAAGTAGGAGAGTTGAATTAAGAATTATGCTGAAAAAACCTGCTGGGGATGTTTTATCTGAATTTTTAACTGTTGGAGCTAACTATGAAAACGTTCGATAAAGAATTAATATTAGAAACTATTAATATGATTAAGTTACACAATCTGGACATCAGAACTGTAACTATGGCAATTTCTCTTAGAGATTGTATGGATAGAGATATAAACAAAGTTTGTGAACGTATAAGAGAAAAAATTATGCGTCACGCAAAAAACTTAATCAAATATGCAAATGAAATTGAAAATGACTACTCTATTCCAATTGTTAATAAAAGAATTGCTGTAACACCGATTTCTATTATTGGGGAATCGTGTGATAGCTACGATTACGTTAAAATAGCGAAAACTTTAGACGATGTTGCAAATACTATTGGAGTTGATTTTATCGGTGGATATTCTGCTCTTGTAGAAAAAGGCTGGACAAGAGGTGATTTAGCACTTATTGATTCAATTCCTGAAGCATTAGCAAATACAAGTAAGCTTTGTTCATCTGTTAATGTTGCATCATCTAAAGCTGGGATTAATATGGACGCTGTTCTTAAAGTTTCTGAAATTATTAAAGATGCTGCATTATTAACAAAAGATTCTGATGGGATTGGCGCTGCTAAATTCGTTGCTTTCTGTAACTCTGTAAACGATAACCCATTTATGGCTGGTGCTTTTTGTGGTTACACAGAACCTGAATGTGCTTTAAATGTTGGGGTATCAGGCCCTGGAGTTGTTAGAGCTGCAATTGAAAGTTTACCTAAAGATGCTAATTTCTCTGTATTAGCTAATACAATAAAACAAACAGCATACAAAATAACATCTACAGGAGAACTCGTTGGACGTCAATTAGCTAAAAAACTCAATGTTCCTTTTGGTGTAATTGATTTATCTTTAGCACCAACTCCTGCTCCTGGTGATAGCGTTGCTGGGATTTTCCAAGCAATGGGACTTGAACATGCCGGAGCTCACGGAACTACAGCTGCACTTGCTATGTTAAATGATGCTGTTAAAAAAGGTGGGATTATGGCAAGCTCTTATGTTGGAGGGCTATCAGGTGCGTTTATTCCTGTATCAGAAGATGCTGGCATGATTGAAGCGGCAACAAAAGGAGTGCTAACTTTTGACAAACTTGAAGCTATGACATCTGTTTGCTCTGTTGGGCTTGATATGATTGCAATCCCTGGAGATACTCCTTCTACTACAATTGCAGGTATTATTGCTGATGAAATGGCAATTGGTATGATTAACAAGAAAACAACTGCTGTTCGTGTTATCCCTGCTGTTGGAAAAACTGTTGGAGATTCTGTTGTATATGGTGGACTTTTAGGTGAAGCACCTATTATGAAAGTTAACTCTTTATCTTCTGCTGATTTTGTAAACAGAGCCGGAAGAATCCCTGCACCGTTACACAGCTTAAACAACTAGGGGGTAAATATAGGGGGGGGAAAATAAAATTGGATTAAATTCTGTCTACCCAACCAAAGTAGTGGTAAAGGTATAAAAGAAAGGGCTAAATTTCTTCCTACCAGTTGAATTAATGGTTAATTCTGTTTAGTAATCAAGGATTAAAAATGAATTATATTTTTTATTTTTTAATAGTTATATCAATAATCGCAGGAGCCGTTAACGGGAAACTTCCTGATGTTGTTAATTCAATTCTTACAGGCGCTGAATTGTCTGTTAAAGTTGCTTTTTCTCTTATTGGAATTATGGCATTTTGGCTTGGAATGATGAGAATTGCAGAAAAAGCAGGACTCGTTAATATTATTGCTAAATGTATTAAACCTATTACTAAATGGTTATTCAAAGATATTCCACAAGATTCACCAGCTTTAGGAAATGTTGCATTAAGTTTTTCTGCAAATGCTCTAGGGCTTGCAAATGCAGCAACTCCTATTGGACTAAAAGTTATGGAAGAATTACAACAAGAAAACAAAAACAAAGAATCAGCATCTGATGCGATGTGTATGTTTCTTGGAATGTGTACTGCAGGTTTTCAATTAGTTCCTGCAACTGTTATTGCAATCCTTGTTGGAGCAGGAGCAAAAAATCCGACAGAAATTATTGCTCCAACAATGATAGTTACATCTATTGCATTTATTTCTGCTATCATAGTTGCAAAAATATTTAGCAAAATCTGGAAAAAACAGGAGGTCATAAATGATTAATCTAATTTCATTATGGGCTATTCCTGCAATACTTTTTATAATTCTAACTTTAGGACTCATTAAAAAAATTCCTATCTATGAAGAATTTACAGAAGGAGCAAAAGACGGGTTCAAAGTCGCTGTAAATATTATCCCATATCTTGTTGCAATTATAGTTGGAGTATCAATGCTTAGAGCATCAGGCGTGATAGATTCATTAGGGCATCTTCTTGGACCATTGTTAGAAAAATTTATGATACCTGTTGAAACATTACCTGTAATGATTGTCCGTTCATTATCAGGAGCAGCAACTTTAGGTTTATTCTCCGACATAGCACATCATTTCGGCCCTGACAGTTATGCTGCGAAACTAGCCGCAGTTATTGTTGGCAGTTCCGAAACGACGTTCTATGTTCTTGCTGTTTATTTTGGATCTGTAGGTATAAAGAAGGTTAGATATGCAATGTTAACAGGGATTATTGCTGACTTTATAGGAATTGTTGCAGCAATAATGGTTTGTTCATATTTTTTTCATCCCAGCATTGGGTAAATTCTCTAACATTTGAGTTATTAACTACTTTTTTAACCAATACTGCATAATTTATATCAACAAAATTTATTTTAGGTAATTTTTCTACTATATATTCATTACCTCCACAGTTATGACAGAAATTTGCCTCCGGCATAATTTCACCATTTTTTATGATAGCTTTTTCTTTTATACCACAGCATGCACATCTTACAATATACCATTCGTTTTCTATCAATTCTCCACAATCTGGACAATAACTAAACTCTGCCTGAACAGATACATGCTCATGCTGGCATGTGTGACATCTTCTAAACAAATCCATTAAAAACATATACACCTCAATTCTACATATTTGTTTTAATGATTGTTTTTGAAAAGTCAAAAATTAAAAAAGAAAGATTAACAATTTGTAATAAAAAAACTAAAGCTTTAATTTTCTTCCAATAATGCTAAATTTTTCTTTAGTTTTAATAATATATTCTTCTAACATTTCAAGAATACAAGACAATTCTACTTTATTATCAGCCCACCAATCATTGTTATACGAATGAGCAAAGAAACTAATCCCATGCCTGATATTAAAAATCCTACCCTCATGCTCTGAAAGCTCTAATTTCATATCTTCATCAATATAAGTTCTTGTTTCCATTTTTATACTCCTTAATATAATTAGCAAATATATGCTAATTATAGAATATTTTTACTAGAATTGTCAATATAAAATTAGCATATTTCTACTAATAATAGAAAATATAGTATAATTTTTGATAATGGATACTATTAATGAAGTAAAAATGTTAGCTGCTAAAAAAGGGATTACAATGACAAGTATTGCCAAATATTTGTCAGAAAAAAGTGGCAAAAAATATACAATAGATGGTTTATCAAAAAAATTGAGAGCTGATACCATCAGATACTCCGAGATGAAGCTAATCGCAGAGGCTTTAGACTACGAATTGATTTTTAAAGAAAAATAGATAATTGGAAATATATTAAAATTATAGTAAGATGTTTTTAGGGTAGTACCTCATTACCTCCGTCTGCACACGCTTTTTACTAAGAAAACGGCAGAGAAAGGAGGTGAGAAACATGAAGTTAAGTTTTATACCACTTGTCAATTTTTTAATTGATAAGTATAAAACAAAAGCTCCAGTAGTTGAGATACTGGAACTTTTAATTAAAACATAACTTTTAGGGTACTAAGTCAAGCTCTAAGGAAGCTGTATTTCTTTAGGGCTTGCCCCTATGTTTTTATTATAATTCATTTCTGCAAGAAATCAATAGCAAGTATCAACTTTAGTATCAAAATAAATACACATATACCAATTGTAAATATATTAAAAATATAGTAAGATATTTTTAGGGTAGTACCTTATTACCTCCGTCTGCACACGCTTTTTACTAAGGAAACGGCAGAGAAAGGAGGTGAGAAACATGAAGTTAGCTTTGAATTTATTTCTTGATTTATTTGTTAAGAAATACAAGAAAAAAGCTCCAGAGCTGGAACTCTTGGAACTTTTTTTAAATAGCTAATTATAGGGTACTAAGTCAAGCTCTAAGGAAGTTGAGTTTCTTTAGGGCTTGCCCCTATGTTTTTATTATAATTCATTTCTACAAGAAATCAATAGGAACAATAATTCTAATTTTATAAATATTAATATATTTACATTTATATCCCAATGTGAGATAATTATTCAATACAAAAATAGAGTACAGGCTAAAGATTTTTGATTATTTTTTCGCTGAATTTTAAAAGAAAGGAGGTTGAATTGATAGTCAAAATCAGCGAAAAAGAACTACTACTTGTATTTGTAATAGTTCTTGCTCTCAAATCCCTTTAATTAGGGTACGGGTTAGGGTGTTAGCGCCACCCTTGCCTGTATTCTTATTTTAACTTATTTTTTATTTTTTACAAGGGGTAAATGCAAGGGGGTAGGGGTAAATATGGGTAAATATGGGTTGTGTTGATTTTCTGTCTACTAGTTAAATAGAAGAGAGAAAATTGTTCTGCGAACCGTATAGAAATATTAGGGGTAGGGATAAATTTAATTTAGTTTAGATTCTGATTACATGTTAGATATAAATAATTATCTTATAGGTTGAATTTAAGCTTTAAGTATAGTACCGTATAATAAGTAGAAAATAGTTATGAGGGAAGTCTGAATGTCTGTTAGAAAAATTGTTCAATACGGTACTCCATCTCTTAGAGAACCATCAAAAGAAGTTCATAAAGTTTCATCTAAAATAAAAACTCTTATTAAAGATATGCTTGATACAATGTATGTTAATAATGGAGTTGGGCTTGCTGCCCCTCAAGTTGGAGAAAATTTAAGACTTTTCGTTATAGATGTTTCAACAAATGATGAACCTCTTAACCCTATGGTTTTCATTAACCCTAAAATAATAAAAAAATCAGGATTAATGAAAGGTGATGAAGGTTGTTTAAGTTTTCCTCAAGCATATACTGAAGTTTGGAGATACAAAAAAGTTACTGTTAAAGCGCAAGATAAAAACGGACGTCCTTTCATCTTAGAAGCTGACGGAAACCTTCTTGCAAAAGCTATTCAACATGAATTTGACCATTTAGACGGTATTTTATTTGTTGATCACGCAACTAACAGATTTGCTGCAGATGAAGAACTTGCTAAACATAATCTTCCTCCTGTTGAAGTGGATAAAATGATTGAAATTCCTGAAGGATTAGAAGAAGAAGCTGAAGCTGAGGATAAAGAATAGATGATTAATATTGTTTTTTTCGGAACTCCTGATATTGGGCTTAAGTCTTTAGATTATTTATTCAAATCAGATAAAATTAATGTTCAAGCAGTTGTTACACAACCTGACAAACCTTCTGGCAGAGGACATAAAATTACTATGTCACCTATCAAAAGATATGCGCTAGAAAATGATATTCCTGTTTTTCAACCAAAATCTATCAGAAAAGAACCGGATATTATGGATGCTTTAAGAAAATTAGAGCCTGATTTCTTTGTAACTTTTGCATTCGGACAGATTTTATCACAAGAAGTTTTGGATATTCCGAAATATGAAACAATAAATCTACACGCATCACTTTTACCTAAATACAGAGGTGCTAACCCTATCCAAAGAGTAATTATTGACGGAGAAAAAGAAACAGGTATTTGTACTATGATTACTGAATTAGGACTTGATTGTGGTGATGTTTGTATAAAAAAGCCTATCCCTATTCCTGATAATATGACTTGCGAAGATTTATATAATCAAATTTCAGAAGACTCTCCTAAATTAATAGAGGAAACATTAATAGGAATTGTTGAAAATTCACTCTGCCCAACTCCTCAATGCGAAGATGGTGTTTGTATGGCAAATAAATTAAACAAAGAAGAATGTAAAATTGATTGGAGCAAATCTGCAAGAGATATTCATAACTTAGTTCGTGGGGTTTATCGTTGTCCTTCTGCATTTTTCTCTTTAAATAATAAATTAGTAAAAGTTTTAACAACAGAAGTTGTAGAACCTAGACAAGAAGCTTCATTCTATGCAGATTTTATACCTGGAACAGTTGTTGGAAAACTTAAAGACGGAATCGAAGTTTTAACAGGTGATGGAATTATAAAACTTATAACAGTTAAACCTGAAGGTAAAGGAGAAATGAGAGCTGTTGATTGGTTCCATGGAGTTCAAGGAGTTAAAAATTTATGATTACAAAAGGGATAAGAGGTGCTATTACAGTTGAAAATAACACCAAAGAAGATATTAAATCAGCAACTATTGAACTTTTAGAAAAATTAATCAAGGAAAATAACATAAAAAAAGAAAATATTTCTCATGCGATTTTCACATTAACAAGTGATTTGAATGCTGAATTTCCTGCAAAATTTGCTCGTTTAGATTTTGGATGGGACAATATTGCAATGATGTGTTTTCATGAACTTGATGTTTCAAATTCTTTAGAAAAATGCTTAAGAGTTCTTGTTGTTGTAAATGTAGAAGATAATTTTGAACCTAAATTTATTTACCTCAAAGGTGCTGAAAAGCTTAGAAAGTAAGGTTGACAAATACTGGAAAATCGGAAATAATAAAAATATAGGGAAACGGCTTCAAGAATTGCCGTTCTTGAAACCGTTCTTCGCTCCCTATATGAACATCGAAATCAAATTTAAAATGTATCCTACGACTCTTAGGGTACATTTTATTTTTTCTCTATTCATTGCATCACCCCCTTTCATCCTTATTCTTCGCTATTCGTGTGTTGAGGGAGTAATAAAGAGCTTACCCTTTAATTTTTATTTTATCATATTATATCTATTTTAAATATATTTTCTGCTTATATATATACTTATTTTTTGATATAATACTTGTATGAAAATACTTATTGTTGATGATATGGTAGCTTGGAGAGAGTTCCATAAAAATATTTTAGAAGAACTTTTTATCGAATTGGATAAAACTGATTATTCTATTGATTTAGCAAACTATGCCAGAGAAGGTTTAGATAAAATTTACGAAAATTCTGCAAATCCTTATGATTTAATAATTACAGATTTGCAAATGGAAGATGAATTCGCACCTAAATACGCAGGAGAATGGCTTGTTGAACAAATCCAAAACATGCCGGCATATAGAAAAAGTAGAATTATAATTTCATCAGGAACATTTAATATAAAAACTATTGCAGAAAATTATAATGTGGAATATATGCCTAAAAGAATTGCTTGTAGTGATATAAACTGTTATAAAGAATTTTTGAAAGGATAATATGGAAGAAAAAGAACCTAAAAAAATTATAGGTCTTATGTCTGGAACATCTTGTGATTCTATAGACGCAGGTTTATGTATCGTACACCCTGATTTATCTTGTGAACTTATTCAAGGAATTAATTACAAATATCCACCACATATACAAGCAAAAATTTTCCAAGCATTCTCTCAAGAAATATCTTTAAAAGAATTATGTCAGCTTAATTTTGCAATAGGAGAATGTTTCGCTGAAGCTGCAAATGTACTTATTGCAGAACATGGAAAACCTGATTTGATATCAAGTCACGGACAAACTGTTTATCATTTCCCTTATGATGAAAAAATTGATAACATCAACTTAAAAAGCACATTACAAATTGGAGATAGTTCAGTAATTGCTGCAAAAACAGGTTGCTTAACGGTATCAAATTTTAGAGAAGCAGACATCGCTCACGGGGGACAAGGTGCTCCTTTGGTTTGTTTTGCTGACCGTCAATGGTTTAAAAATGCTGCTGTTCAAAATATAGGTGGTATTTCAAATGTAACTGTAGTATCTGATGATTGTCTACCGTTTGGATTTGATACAGGTTGTGGAAATATTATGATTGATTATTGCGTTAAAAAATTCTTTAATCAACCTTATGACAAAGATGGAGAAATTGCTAAAAGTGGTACAATATCTGAAAGTTGGCTAAACTGCCTTTTAGAAGATGAATATTATTTTATCTCACCTCCTAAGACAACAGGTAGAGAATATTTTTCTCCTAAATACATCGAAAATATTTTAAAATTGGCACCAGAAGCTCCTGAAGATATTATTGCAACATTAACTGCGCTTACTGCCAAAACTATAGCTCAAGCGTATGAAAGATTTGTTTATCCTAACGCTCATATTAATGAAGTTATAATTGGTGGTGGTGGGGCTTATAATAAATATATGATGAAACTTTTAAGAAGTTATATTCCTAAACATATCGAACTTAAAACTCATGAAGATTATGGAATTTCTAATAATTTTAAAGAAGTTATGGCATTTGCACTATTGGGTTATTGTAATTATTACAGAATCACTAACAACGTTCCATCATGTACAGGTGCTGACAAATCTGTTGTATTAGGCAAAATTTCTTATCCTAACTAATTTTTTAGTGATATAATTTAAACAGGGATACATAGTGAATGAAGGTATAAATATTATGGGAATTAAGCCTTGGAATGAATATTTTATGGATTTAGCTAAAACTTGTGCAACTCGCTCAAATTGTATTAGGGCACATGTCGGAGCAGTTATTGTTGGACAGGATAAAAAAATTAAAGCTACAGGCTACAACGGTACACCTTCTGGAGTCGAATCTTGCTATGAAAGAGGCGAATGTTTTAGAATTAAAAATAATATCCCATCAGGAACAAGATACGAAACTTGTCGTTCAATCCATGCTGAACAAAACGCTATTATTCAAGCAGGGCAAGATAGATGCATGGGTGCTTCTATGTATATATATGGACACAATTTTATTTGTATCCTTTGTAAAAGATTTATTGTTCAAGCAGGTATAAAAGAAGTTTTCCTTAAAAAAGACGATAACTCTGAAATTATCAGAGTTACTGTCGATGATATTAAAAGAGAGCTTGAAGAACAAGCTGAACTTGTTTAATTATTTAATAATCTCTTGTGTATCAATATAACCAGCATAACCAAATGATGCTAGATTTTCTGCTGTATAGGTTTTTCTAATCAATCCATCACGTTTATTTACTTCTTTAAAATCGCCGATGTATTGAGCTCCTCTTATACCATCTTTTGAATTCTTAACAAGATCTCGCTCAAAATTTTCGCCTGTTAAAAACTCATTCGCATTCCCTTCTATTACGGTTATTGTCCCATCTTCATTTACGGACTCTAAAATACCAATATGACTAGAGTTTTTTTGTTTTAATTCTCCATTTGGAAGCTCTGCAACATATGATGATTTCCAAATAATAAAATTGCCTTCTTGCATTTCGCCAAATTGATTTTTTATTTGAGCTTCACGTTGCTTGCGTTCCCATAAATAATTTGATTCTGTTGCTTTATTTGTTTTTATCGGACGGTAATACCCTTTATTTTTTGCCCAATCTATATATTGTTGAACTTGGAATTTGTGACCACCAATATTCATGCCTGCTTCTTCTGAAAGATGACTAACTGCGTGCGCACACCATTCATGATTAATATTTCCATAGGTTCCAATAAAATGCATTTGTGTTTTTGCACGCTCATCAGCAGATAGTATTGAATACTCTGATGCACTTACTTCTTGGTAACCTAAATGACTTTGAGCTATTTTTAATAAATTTGTTTTATGTGGAAATTCATATAACAATGATTTTGTTTTATCTTCAAATGGATTTTTTTCTTCTCCTATTTGGGGTATTGTTATTGGAACTTTTTGAGATTCAACTCCATCTGAAACAGTATCCGGTTGCTTTGTAAAACCATATTTAAAATCATAATCATAATTACTAAATGAAAAATATGGAATTGTATCAGATTTGTTCGCAAAGTAACCATCAAAAACAGGAGAATCAAATGACTTTGATACTTTTAAATTTGCTTTATTATCTTGTATATTATTATCTCTATTAGGTATATATGTAGAATTATAATATGTACTCATAATAATCCCCTGTATTATTATTAAGTATTTTTTTTATTTAAAATTGATTAATTCTCTAAAAAAGTTTAACAATTTTAATAAAATTATATTTTAAGGAAAATATGTTAAAAATTTTTAATAAATTAGAATTATTATATTAATATGAATAAAGTTTATCATATTACAGAAAGAGAATTTGAAGTCCTTAAATTATTAATTCAAGGATATTCTAATCCTCAAATTGCTCAAAAACTTAATATTACAGTACATACTGTTAAAGCACATATTTCATCTATATATGAAAAAACAGGAGTAAATTCTAGAGTAAATCTTACAGTATTAGCCTGTTCTTATGGCGTAAATAACAATTTAACTGCATAATTTTATATTTTGTTTTAGTTAAATTAGAGTATAATATATTTATGCTTCCTGAAAACTATAGATTAAAAAATAAGTATGCTTTTTCAGCAACATATAAAATACAAAATTCCTTTTATAAAAATGGAATAATAATGTTTGTTGGGAAAAAATCTGAAAACATAATATCACCTAAAATTGGTTTTGTTGTTAGTAAAAAAACACATAAAAGAGCTGTAAAAAGAAATCGTTTGAAAAGATTGATGAGAGAATCTGTTAGATTAATCATCAAAGATAATTTTGATTTTAAAAATACTCAATCAATTATATTTGTTGGGAAATCTCAAGCATTAGGAAAATCTTTTGACGAAATTAACAACTCCATTAAATTATTATTAAAGGAGATAAACTAATGCCAATGATTGAAAGGGCGACTCCTCCTAATATAAGAGTCAATGATGAAACTAAATTGTATCCTAGATACCCTTCAGGATTATTAGAAAATCAAAGCACATTATATCGTTATGGTTATTCTGATTGCAAACATCCTATATTAAGAATTGTTGATTACATAACAGATTACAACGGGCATTATCTAAAGCCTGGCATGTATGAATTAGCTCTCAGTGATGATAAAGAATTTTTATTAATAATTCAATCAGGAGAACTTATGGCAGTTATACCTGTATTCAAACTTGCTGAAAATCAAGCTCAAGTTGAAAAATACAAAAAAGAACGAGATATGAATACAGGTAAAATCAAATACAAACCTGAAAAGACACGTTTTCAAGAAAGATTGCAAAAAACACTACAAAGAAAATATGCAGAAGATGCTATCACACCTGAACCTGAAGAATATGTATACCAAAATGCGACAATAGAATACATCCCTGAAGGAGGATACTATCTTGTGACTTATGAAAACGGAATGTATAGAGCTTGGGGCGCAATTAAAACCCGTTCAGGACTTGGCAAAAATCCTCCTAGTGATATTAGAAATTAACAACAATAAATGAACAGAAGTTTGGCGATAACAACTGTATATTGCAAACTTAACAATACTCCATAAGCCAAACAAGAATTTAAACATAACATGATTACGTGCATAGCACAAAAAAAAAGACCCAAAATGGGTCTGAAAATTAAGTTAGTGGGAATTAAGTTGAGTTAAGTTAAGTTATATCTGTCCTTTAACCCAAACACAACTCCTGTCTACAGATTAAATTTTGTTCGATTGTTTAATGCCAATATTCTCATCTCTTCAAATAAAATACTGCTTTGATCTGTTGGCTCTGCATCAAGCTTTTTAAATTCTTCAGATATTTCATTTGCTTTTGCATTAATATCATAGATGTTCAATACTGCCATTGCTCTCACCTGCGATTCTTCTTAGTGTCTCTCTCTTAATATCTCTTGTGTTTATTTAATGCTTACTTATATATAAAGTATATACTCATCTCTCAATTTCACGAGTTCAATTTTTTGTAATAATTGTTTACAAAAAGCCCAAAACTAATAATAGCAATGGACTTTTTATAAATAATTTTTCTGAATAGTCAAGTATCAAATATGGAAATTGAACCTACAACTAGCAACATGACAGATTGTACTTTGTATGTTAATATTTAACTATGAATAATAAACTGGATTTGAGCAATATTAAAAATGCTATAGCAACTTTTGAAGAAGCAATTAATTATTATAATACTGATGTTGAACAACCAATAAAAAACATGTATGCTGATTCTTGTATTCAAAGATTTGAGTATACTTATGAATTATCTTGGAAAATTATGAAAAAATATCTAAAGTTATTTTTTAACAAAACTGAACAAGAACTCACTATCAAAAATATTTTTAGATATATGGAAGGTTATGGTCTAATTAAAGATTGGACAAAATGGGTTGAATATAATGATGCAAGAAACAATACATCACATGAATACAACCTTAATAAAGCTCAATTTGTATTAACCGTTTTACAAACATTCTTAGATGATGTTAAAAATTTTATTATTTGTTTGGAGAAGTCAATTAATGAAAACGATTAAAGGAATAACTCCTGAACAACAAAAAGAAGTAGAAAATATTATTGCTCCTTACACAAATAATTATTCGTTTTATTATTATGGTTCTCGTGTTAAAGGAAATTTTTCCAACTTATCTGATTTAGATATTCTTATCGAAGGTGACATTACCCCTCAAATATTATCAGAACTTAGATATAAATTTGAAGAATCTATAAAACTACCTTTTATAGTAAATATCTCATTAAAAAATTCAATGGATGAACATTTTTATAACCTTATTAAAGATGATTTGGTTAAAATAAAATAATAAATAAAACAAGTAAAAATATTAATTTATCATCTTAATCATATTTTTAAACTTTATGGAGCAATAATATTGAATTTTATTAAATGGTGGGCACGCATTCGCTTTGCCCACCCTACTTAGAATAATTTGTTGGGTTGTACCCAACCTACAACTTAGTAATTAACAAGAATAATTTGTTGGGTTACACCCAACCTACAACTCTAGAAAGGGGGCTTATATGGATAATTTCAATTTAGCATTATTTTTAATCTTTTTGATTTTATACATATTAAAAAACGGCTCTTATTTGAAATAAGAACCGTCAAACCTCTCAGAGCTATAGACAGTCTAGCAAACTGTCACCCTGTATATTTATTATTTACTATGTTTCTAAATTTGTCAATCCCGTGACTATTTTAAAGATTCAATTAGAAATAATAAAATATAACAAAATTATCAAAATGTGATGATTTTTATAATTTAGTTATAAAATTCTTATTTTACCCCAACTAAATCATGCATAATGATGTTTCTGATATAACTGTAATAAGGATTATTTCCATATTTTTCGATTCTGTTTAATAAATCAGGCGCAGAAATAAAGCCTTGGTTATATGCTATTTCTTCTAAGCAAGAAATTTTTGCACCAGTATTTAATTCCATAGAATTTACAAAGTTACTTGCCTGCAACATTGAATCATGAGTTCCTGTATCTAACCAAGCAAACCCACGACCTAGAATTTCGACATTTAACATTCCACGTTCTAAGTACATTTTGTTCAAATCTGTAATTTCTAATTCACCTCTATCTGACGGCATTAATTGTTTTGCAAAATCACATACATTTGAATCATAGAAATACAAACCTGTTACTGCATAACTTGATTTTGGAGTTTTTGGTTTTTCTTCTAATGAAATAGCTTTTTTATTTTTATCAAATTCTATTACACCAAATCTTTCAGGATCTTTTACTAAATATCCGAATACTGTTGCACCGTGGTTTGATGTTATTGCTTCCTTCATCATTGTTGAGAAGCCGTGTCCGTGGAATATGTTATCTCCAAGTATCAACGCAACATCTTCACCGTTAATAAAATCTTCTGCAATAATAAACGCATCTGCTATACCATTTTGAATATATTGAATTTTATATGATAACTTGATGCCAAATTGAGAACCATCACCTAATACTTTTACAAAATTATCATAATCTGTTTCATTGGTAATAATTAAAATATCTCTTATCCCTGCTAACATCAAAGTTGATAAGGGATAATAAATCATTGGCTTATCATATATTGGTAATAATATTTTGGAAATAGGTTGTGATGCTGGATATAATCTTGTGCCAGCTCCTGCTGCTAAAATGATACCTTTCATTTAAATAACTCCTTAATATAAATTGATAAACAATATTATAACATTAATTATACTGTCCTGTAAATTGTTTAAGAAATTTATTCATTGTATAATAAATAATGCTATGAAAAATATTTACACAAAAGTACACGATTTTTGGTTCCAAATCCCTGAAAAAATTAGGTTTGTTTTTATTGGAGGATTTAATTCTCTTGTATCATTTGTGATGTTTGTTTTTCTTATTCACTTTTTTGCTCAATTTTTTGTAGATGATACAACAAGATTATATAATTATATTAGAATACACCATATCCCTGTATTAGAACATATTTCTTTTATACAATTTATTAGACAGTTTTCTCTTGCTCTAGCTTGGTTGTTATCTTCTTTTGTATCCTTTACTACACAAAGATTGTTAGTTTTTAGAGCTAAAGGACAAGCATCTATTCTAAAACAATACATAAAATGTTTATATACTTGGTTTATCGGATATTTAATTAATGCTATTACTTTAGAAATTTTTGCTTATATTTTTGAAAAAATAGATTTGTTCCCTACTGTGATAGAAACAGACATAGCACAAGCATTTGCACTTGTATTTTCTGCAATTTCCACATATGTTTTATTCAAATATTTTGCATTTAGGAAGAAAAAACAACATAATTCTAATAATGAAATTATTTAAATTTTGTTTACAATTTGAAATCAAGAAAATGCTTTGTTACAATTAATTTATTATGATGAAATTATCTAGCGAAGAAGTTTTGAGAGTTATACCGTCTTTTTTTGAAACAAATCTAAATTCTGATGTTTCAGCTAAGACTGTATTTGATAGATTAAACCAAATTTTTGATTTTGAACAAGCATATATTTATTATCTTAATCCTGCTGGAGCTCAATTAAAATTTTCAGCAAATAATGATAATGAATTTATTATTGATAAAATTTTTGAACTTACTCCTAAAGTTATAGAAAAAATGTACAATGATGAAGGGTATTTATTAGATAATAATTCTGAAATTATTAAATCTTTAAAAATACTAGATTGTAAATCATTTATGCTACAAAAATTAGGTATTGGTTCTACCGTTTTCGGGTTTATTATTCTTGCAAAAAAAGAAAATAAATTCTATAACGAAATTGATTTGAATGTTCTTAAATCTTGTACATTAATTATGTCATATTTAATTAAAGATTTAGAGCTATCAAATGTGTTTAAAATTCAACTTAAAGCTTTAAAAGATGGAATCGTTGAAAAAAATGAAGCGTTAAAAGTTATAAAAGAACAAAATGAAAAAATATTAGAAGCTGACAAAGCTAAAAATGAATTTTTAGCAAACGTATCTCACGAATTGAGAACTCCATTAAATGCAATTTTAGGATTTTCTGAAATCCTATCAACTAATCTATACGGAGTCTTAAATCCTAAACAAGCTGAATACATACAAGATATTAGAGTTTCAGGAATTCATCTTTTGAGTATGATTAACGAAATTCTTGATATATCTAAAATTGAAGCTAAAGCAGTCAAATTAGTTCGTTCTACATTCTATATCTCTAGAGCATTAGACGAAGTTGTTAATATTTTAGAACCTTTGGCGATTAAAAAATCTATCAAGCTAAACAAAATTCTTGATACTGATTTTGAAGTTTATGCAGATTATCAAAAAATTCAACAAATTCTTTATAATCTTGTTAATAACGCCATTAAATTTAGTCCTGAAAATGGACAAGTTGATATTGAAGGAACTATTGAAGATAAAATTTTCTCAATTAAAGTCCACGACAATGGAATTGGAATTGATAAAAAATACCACGGAAAAATATTTGCTAAATTTGTTCAATTAGATAGTGCATATACTAAAAAAGAAAGCTCAACAGGACTTGGTCTTACAATTACAAAAGAATTAGTTGAACTTCACGGAGGAAAAATTTCATTAAAAAGTGAAGTAAATAATGGATCTACTTTTATTATTGATATCCCACTTATCCAAGAACCTAATCAATAATATTAGCTATCTATCATAGCTGCAATATCTTTACGGTATTTTTTGCCTTCAAAATTAATAAATTCTAATTCTTCGTATAACCCTAATTTAGCTCTTGATAATGTTTTAGCTGATTTTGTTACAACTAAGACTCTATCACCTTGGGTTTCATATTCCAAATATGCATTACGTTTTGTATTTATATGCGCAACAACGGTATCATCTTGTAATTCATCTAATCCTTCTATAATAGAATTTTTATATTTTCCACAAGACAATACTCCTGATACTGCAAATTCATCTTTTAATGGAATACTATCATAATCATCTGAGAATGATCCAATACTACATGCTTCCATTAATTTATAAATATCATAATCCAATAATGACAATATACATTGAGCATCATGATTTCTTAAAAATGTATTGCATTCAATTATAGATATTGTATCTTCTTTTGTAAGAATTCCATCAATACCTATGATTCCTAAATAAGGAGTTCCTTGTTGTTCTAAATAATCAACCAAAGGATAAGCAATTTCTGATACTAAATAAGCAATATGATCATCCGTTAATTTTAAGCAAGGTGAATACGCTCCCATTCCTGAAGTTAATACTCCTCCATCGCCTTCTAAAGCATATTTGTAATCTACCACTGAACCAATTGGAAGAACTTTATATCCATCAGTCATTACATATAAAGAAAAACTTGTTCCATAAACATATTCTTCTATTATAACTTTTTCTTCTCCTGAAAAGAAACAATCTTCAATAAATGCCTTAGCTATTGTCTCTGTAGGACAAATCATAACTGAATTTGATAGTTTGTGTTTATCTGTTTTTATAACAACAGGCATTTGACAATTTTTTAAATAATCAAAAGCTAATTGCTTTTTCTCAAAAATACCAAATCTTGGAGTTGGTATTTTGAGCTTATACATTAATTTTTTACCAATAGACTTACTTATTGCAAAATTTGCTGCAGATGCTGTTGGTGCAAATATCCTTAAATTATTAATCTCAAAAAGTCTTGTAATATCAGATTCTATTGCTATTTCTGAAGAACAAATTGTAAATGAAATATCATTTTCTAACGCAAAATCTACCAATTCTGCAACGTTATTTTCTCTTATATCTACAACTGTTGCAAACTCTGATATTGCATCATTACCTGGGGCAACAAATACATTAAATTGTTCTGATAAAATTTTTGCTAAGGAATATTCTTTTGCTGAATTCCCAATAATTAATATATTTTTTTCCATAACCAAATATTAGCATAAAACTTACACCTCGTAAACAGGAGTTGACTTTATTTTTTCATGTTATAATCTCTTTGACACTAAAAGAAAGGAGAACTTTATGTGGGAAAAAGACGTAGATATTAATCAAGTTCGTGAAATTAGAACAAGAACTCTTGTTTATTTTGGTTGTGGTGCAATCGAAAAAATAGAAGATATTGCAAAAGACTTAAAATCTAAAGGTATAGACAAGCTTGTTGTTATGTCAGGACGCAACGCATATAAATCTACTGGAGCTTGGGACTATGTTGAAAAAGCTCTTAAAAATAATGGTATTGGATATATTAATTATGATAAAGTAACTCCAAACCCTACTACTCAAGCAATTGATGAAGCTGCTCAAATGGCTAAAGAATTTGGAGCTAAAGCAGTTATTACTATTGGTGGAGGTTCTCCAACTGATGCTGGTAAATCTGTTGCTATTTTACTTAAATACCCAGATAAAAATGCTGCTGACATTTATGAATTCAAGTTCTCTCCAGAAGAAGCAGCACCTATCGTGGCTATAAATCTTACTCACGGTACTGGTTCTGAAACTAACAGATTTGCAGTTGCTACAATTTTAGAAAAAAATTACAAACCTGCAATTGCTTATGATTGTATTTATCCAACTTATGCTATTGATGATCCTAAGTTGATGGCTAAATTGTCTCCTAAACAAACAAGATATGTTTCAATTGATGCTGTTAACCACGTTGTTGAAGCTGCTACATCTAAAGTTGCTTCTCCTTATTCTATTTCTTTAGCGAGAGAAGTTATTGAACTTGTGGGAAAATATTTACCTAAAGCTATTGAGAACGCTGATGATTTAGAAGCTAGATATTTCTTATGCTACGCTGCAATGATGGCTGGTGTTGCGTTTGATAATGGTTTATTACATTATACTCACGCTCTTGAACATCCATTAAGTGCTCTTAAACCTGATTTCTCTCACGGTTTAGGGTTAGCTATTCTATTACCTGCTGTTATTAGAAATATTTATGCTGCTAAAGCTGATACTTTAGCTTATATCTTAGAACCTATCGTTCCAGGATTAAAAGCTGATGCTGCTGATACTGAAAAAGCTGCAACAGGTGTTTATGAATGGCTAAAATCTGTTGATGTGCCTAACAAGCTTAAAGATGAAGGTTTCTCTGAAGCTGATGTTGATACATTAACTAATCTTGCATTCACTACACCTTCTCTTGATGGGTTACTTTCTATTGCACCTACTAATGCTGATAAAAAAGCTGTTGAAAATATTTATCGTGAATCTCTATAAGAATTTATACTTGATCCGATATTTAATATTTGATGTGCAAAAAATTCAATATATGATGAACAGTCCAGACTAAGTTTGGACTGTTTTATTTCTATATTTGTTTTATCAAATAATTTACCATTATATACGCACCATTTTTTTGATGAAACTTTGTATAAATATATTTCTACTGATATATTTGGTATCTCTGATTCTCGATATTTGTTAAATACTTTTGGTATTATACGAATATCAGAAATATGGTCATTTGGTAATAAACTATTACTTGAATCTATAATTTGTTTTTTATATGTTTCTATTTCTTCATTATTTAACTTATATACAACTTCTATTGTTAAATTATTTATTGGCATCTTAGAAATATTATCTATCCTTAACTTTAATAATATTTTATATTTATTACCCACTTTATATAAAGACTTGTCTATTATTTGGCAATTAACATCTTTATTCGTTACTATATACATGTATACATAATCTAATAATGTTTTTGCTCGGAAACTATATAGTTTTGATTTTGTATAATCACCTTCATACTCATAATACTGAGATAATTTCATCAACAAATCATAATAAGCAGTATAATCTATTTTGGTTGGATATTCTTTAAATAATGTACTGAAATACTTATAAGACAATTCCATATCTGTATTTGAAGTTATTAATGCTAACTTATACCTTACAATAAAATCATTAGGAGTAGCTTTTTCTGCTATTTTTAAAAATGCGATTGCTTCTTCAAGCCTATTTGTATTAAATGCAATATCTGCTAAATTTACAGCTGATTCTGATATTCGTTTATTTAAACTTGATAAGTATTTTAATGGTATACTTGATAATTTTATCCAATAATATTTTGATTTCTCATATTTCTTTAATGCATAATAATATTGATGATTTTTATAATAAGAATCCCCCATCTTACGATATAAATATGACTGATACTTTATTAATACAGAACTAGACTTTTGAGGAAATACATCTATTATTTCTTGAGCTTCATCAAATCTTAAACGTTCAATATAAAATGATGCAAGCTCATACAATGGACGATAAATATTATCTGGAGCTTTTGCTACTGCTTTTTTGTAATAATATTCTGCTTTATCAAATTCTTTAATTACATTATACAAATATCCTAAATGCATATCTATTCGATAATCATCAGGATAATTCATCTCTAAATTGATGTTTTGCTCAATTACAGTATTTCTAATATATTCATTTAAAACCTTTTCATTATATTTTGATGATGAATTGTTTATGACATCATATTGAGCATAATAAATTATGCCACCTGAAAAAATACAGGCAGCTAATATTGTCCAGAGTATCGTACTAATATATGACCAAATATTTATCTTATATTTATTCATTTACACCTTGTATTGATATAGAATCTACTCCTGCAAGTTTTTCTATCTTTTTGTATAAAGATTGTACAGGTTTTTTAGATACAATTTCTACTGTCATACTTACTTTTATTTTATCTGGATTTTCAAATAGTTTTTGTATCTTTAGAGCATCTACTTTTTTAAAGTTTTCTGTCATAAAGTCTTTTATATTATCTACTTCTTCTTGTTGGCAGAATAGTGTAACTTTCATTCTTCTTATATTCTTTGATGAATTACTTAAAACTTTTCTTTCAAAAACTCTTATTAGAGTTAAAACTAAAACTGATGCAAGAGTTGATAAAGTTGCTATACCATACATTCCACTACCACAAGCCATACCTATACTTGCAGCCATCCATAATGTTGCAGCTGTTGTTAAACCAAATACTGTAGGCCCGTTTCTCAAAACTGTTCCTGCACCAATAAAACCAATCCCTGTTACAATTTGAGCTGCAACACGAGCTGTATCTCTTATACCATTTGGATGATATTCGGGAACGTCTCCAGAAAACATTGGAAAACCATAAATTGATATTAATGTAAATACACAAGCCCCTAAACACACTAATATATGCGTTCTTAAACCTGCATATTTATTTGTTATTTCCCGTTCAAATCCTAATATAAATCCTAAAGCAATTGCTGATAGAATTCTTATACCAAACTCTATATCCATAGGTCCAATTATATTTTCCATACTATTCTCCGAATCTGTCTTTTACTCTCTTATTTTTCCTTTTGGATCTAATATATCTCTTATTGTATCACCTATTAGATTAAATGATAATACTGCAACAAAAATTAAAAATCCCGGTGTCAGAAGCCAAGGTCTATATAATATATTAATGTATTCTTGGGCTTCTTTCAACATGTTTCCCCAACTTGCATCAGGTTGTTGGATACCTAAACCCAAAAAACTCAAACCTGATTCTGCCAATATATATGATGGAACTGATAAGGTCATTGCAATTATTACATAACTCGTTGTTTGAGGGAGAATATGTTTCAAGATTATTCTTAAATTTGATGCTCCAATAGTCTTTGCTGCTGATACAAACTCTTCGTTTTTTATAGATAAAACCATACCTCTTACAACTCTTGCAAAACCTGACCAACCAATCAATGCTAGAATTACAACAATTAATGTAAACCGTTGTGTGCTTGTCATATTCGACGGTAATATTGCTGCAAGTATTATTAACAAATAAAAACTTGGTATTGCCATAACTGCTTCTGCAAAACGCATCATTATATTATCAACCAAGCCTCCGAAATAACCTGATATACCACCATATATTAAACCTATTGGAAACAAGATAAATAATGACAAAAATCCAATTGTTAAAGAAATTCTACCTCCAAATAGCAATCTTGAAAAAACATCACGACCATTTATATCTGTTCCTAACAAATATAATCTTCCTGTTTTTTCAACTCCAAATAAATGAATATTTGTCTTTATCAATCCTAAAAACTTATATTCTTCACCTCTATTTAATGGTTTTATATAATACTTATGAGATTTATCTAACGTATAAACAGCCTGATATAATTCAGGAACAAACTCTCGTTTATAATTATAAGTATATGGTCTTGAAAATTTCCCGTTTTCATCTATTACAAATATTTTAGATGGTGGGGCATAAGATTGGTTTCTGTCTGAAAAATCTTTTGAATAAGGTGCAATAAAATCTGCAAACAATATCATAAGATACATTACAGCCAAAATTATAAATGCAACACTAGCATATTTATCTTTCATTATTTCTTTAATCATTTACCCATCCCCCTTATTCTAGGATCGGTAATAATCAATAAAATATCAGCAAGTAAATTACCTAATACCAACATTATTGAACCCATCATTAATGATGCCATAACCAAATTTATATCCGATTTCATAACAGCTTCCAATATCAAACGTCCCAACCCTGGATATTGGAATACATACTCAGTTAACGCAGCACCACTCAATAATCCTGCGAATTCAAAACCTAATAAGGTAATCAAAGGATTTAAGGCATTTCTAAGCGCATGTTTAAATATAACTTGGAACTCTGATAATCCCTTTGCTCTTGCAAATTTAATGTATTCAGAATCCATTACATCCAACATATTTGCTCGCATTTGACGCTGCAAACCTGATAAAGATATTGTAAACAATACTGTTACAGGCAATACCAAATGTTTAGATAAATCTAATATTTTACCTCCTAAAGACATCTCATCAAAATCAAAACTCGTTAAGCCACCAACAGGAAACCAAGATGTTTTCACGGCAAAAATCAATAACAATATTGCAAAGAAAAATGACGGAATTGCCATTCCAATACTGGATAAAACTGTTAATAATCTATCAAATTGACTTTTATGAAAAACTGCACCTAAAATCCCCAAAGGTACACCAACCAACCAAGTCATAAATATTACAATACTTGTAAGAAGTAATGTATTAGGTATTCTTTCTTTCAATTTATCAGCAACTCTTTCGCCTGATGATGTTACTCCTAAATCACCTCTTACAAAAGATGATGCCCATTTCCCATATTGTACAGGTATTGGTTTATCCAAGCCCAATCTTTGAGTTTCTTTTTGTAATGTCTCTTGAGATATTGATGGATTTAACCTTAATTCTGCCAAAGGATCTATTGGACTTAATCTTATTATGAAAAAGCTGATTATTGATACAATAAACAATAACGGTAATGTTTGAATTATTCGTTTTAAAATATATTTTATAATATTCACTATTTAGCCTTTTCTATAAAAATTTCTTCTATATTATACAATACCCCTGAAAGTGTCGAAGGATATGTATTTTTAAACTTACGCCTTATTGCGACAACTCGAGTTGGAGAATACAAATAAATTATTGGACGTTCATCATAAATTATTTGTTGATATTTATCATAATAAACTTTTCTTTCCTCAAAACTCAACTTTAATGCTGCTTGTTCAAATATGTTATCTAATTCTTTTTCCCAACTTAACCTGTCATCAACAGAATACCCAACTGGACGCTGATTAAATAAATGTAATGGTCCATTTGATGCCCATACATTTTTTCCATTATGTGGTTCTAATGGAGAACCTGTAAGACCCATTATAGACATATCCCAATCATATGTATTGGTTAATTTGTTAACTAAAGTATTGAATTCTACAGGTTTAAAATTAACGCTTATTCCTAAATCTGCCAAATCCTGTTTTATCATAACACCAATTGATTCACGCTCAGTGTTTCCTGCATTTGTATATAAATCAAACTCAACTTTGTTTCCGTTTTTATCATACAAAAACCCATTTTTACCATAGTAAAAACCACTTTGTTTTAATAGTTCTTTTGCGTATGATAAATCTCTATTGTGACCTTTTATTGATTTATTCAAATAAATTCCGTTTAAACTTTCTGAAGTGAACAATGGCTCTGCTAAACCATAAGCAATATTTGTTACTAAACTTTTTCTATCTATCGCATAATCTATTGCTTCTCTAAAATTCTTATCAGCAAACCATTTTTGCTTGATTGGGTTTACATAATATTTGCCCTTATCATCTTTTCGATTATTCAAATTAATCGCAAGAAACATTGTACCTGTATCTGCACCAAGATTATAAATATAATAATCAGAATTTGCCTCTTTTGCTTTATATCTTGCAACTGTTGCGCCTCTAAGAGTTATAGTATCTATTTCTTTACCTTCAAATTTCAAAATTTCATTGTTTAAATCACCAACAATTAAATAAACAATTTGGTTTAAATAAGGCAATTTTTTATTGTCTAAATTTATTTCATAATAATTTGGGTTTCTATCAAATACTACACGCTGTGCAGGAACATATTTTTTCAAATGGAATGCCCCAGAATATACAATATCTTTAGGATTAATTGTTGTTGCTAAAATTCTATCAAATGATTTTTCCCAATTTGGAATAGATGTAAAATAATGTTTTGGAGCAATTGGATTTGACAATATTCTTAAAAACGGTGCAAATGGTTTTGGAACTGTAAACACAACAGTATAATTATCTACTTTTTCTATTTTTGGCAATTGACCATCAATTATTATACTATCCCTTACCGAAGTATTACCTAATCCTGCAAATACAATATCCTTCCAAGTAAAGATTACATCATCTGCTGTTATTGGTTTCCCATCAGACCATTCTATCCCATGTCTTAAATGAATTATATATTTATTTCCCTTAACATCAATTGATTTAGCTAATTTAGGTACAACTTCACCAGTTACAGGATTCAGGCTAACTAACCCGTCATACATCATATTTGCCATTTGTGATGATGTTGCATCTTTTGCAGTAAAAGGGTTGAACGTCTTTGGACCCTCGCCAATAGTTGAAGCAATTAATCTTCCACCATAATAACCCACAGGTAACTGTGATTGTATATAATCAACCCCATTTATTGTAACTGTTTTAGGATTTGGAAATATTTTATTGAGAGGATATTTATTTAATTGAACTTCTTTAACAACAGGTATTTCTGATTGAGAAATATTTGTATCTCTTCTCAAACATGCCGGCATGCAAGCTGTTATAATCCCTATTAAAATAATTAAGTAAATCACTCTCTTCATAGTAAATAGGATATCATATTTTAAAGTATTTGGCATAGTACAACTAAACTAGGGATATGTATTAACTAAATTATAGTAAATATTATTACTCATCCCGTTGCAGAATATTTTTTAAAGTTGTATAATATGTAGGTGGTAAAGATATATTATTCCTGTCCGTTTAATAATATTTTTATTACAAATCGAACATTATTAAGAAATGTAAAGCACAATTTATGTTGTAAATCCTTGAAAATCAAGGCTTTACAAAAAATAAGTGTAACAAACACATTAATGAGTAGCAAAAAATAATTTTTACATGGTTTTAAACTAATTGCGGAAGGATATGCTTATATAAACAGAGACACATCACTGGGCAATAACGCAATGAGAGGTAACTCAAATGGTAGACAATAGAGCCGCTGGCTTCTACGGTATATCAGGCGCTTTAAATTTTAAAAGTGGTGATATCTCAGGAACGGCAGCAAAGACAAATGAAGAAAAAGCAGGATCAGACGCTGAGTATATGCAAAATGATAAACAAAATGGCGCTAATAAATCTGCTGAAAAATTTACTGATAAAAGTGCTCAATTAAATGCTACTCTCAGTTCTCTTGCTATGCTTAATGTTTCTTCTATTATAAGCTCTAAACTTCCTAAGCTTAAACAATCTACACAAAGATTTAAAGAATTAATTGATGAAACTGAAGAATTAATCGTCACATTAAATGAAGAACACGAAAAAAATAAAAAGAATCCATTTAAACAAGAAAATCCGTTCTCTAAACAAGAAGATGATGACGAAGAAGATGATGAATATTACTAAAAAGAACTTGAAAATTTCAAGTTCTTTTTTATAAAACAATAACTGTTATTACCTATTTTTGTTTTATGTATAATTATTATACAAAGTGAGGTTAAAGTATGAAACAAAAAATTGTGTCAGGAATGCGTCCTACAGGAAAACTACATTTAGGTCATTACTTAGGTGTTATTGATAACTGGGTTAAATTACAAAATGACTATGATTGTTATTTCTTTATCGCTGACTGGCATGCACTCACTACTAAATATGATAAAACAGAGAACATGATTGAAGATGTTAGAAATGTTGCTATGGATTGGCTTGCATCTGGTATAGATCCTGAAAAATCAACAATCTATGTTCAATCTCTTGTTCCTGAAACAGCAGAATTACATATATATTTAAGTATGATTACACCTCAAAATTGGGTTGAACGTGATCCGACATTAAAAGATATGGCTAAAATTCTTAAATCTAAAGAAGGAATCGGAACTCAAGTTAATTATGGATTAATGGGATATCCTGTTCTTATGACTGCTGATATTCTTACATTTAATGCAGAATTTGTTCCTGTTGGAATTGACCAGGTTGCACACGTTGAATTAACTCGTGATATAGCTAGAAGGTTCAATCATATTTATCAAACAGAATTCTTTAACGAACCACAACCTAAACTTAATAACTGCTCATTAATTTGTGGTCTTGACGGGAACAAAATGGGTAAATCATTTAATAATGATATTAAAATTTCTGATACAGAAGAAATTACTGCTAAAAAAGTTATGACTGCAATTACCGACAGAAGTCGTATCAGAAAAGATGATTTAGGACACCCTGATGAATGTGAAGTTACATATAAATATTGGAAAATATTTGGCTCAGAAGATGAAATTGAAACTATAAGAGAAGAATGCGAAAAAGGCCTTAGAGGTTGTGCTCAATGTAAACGTGAATTAGGTGCAAAAATTAACGCACGTTTTGCAGAAATTAGAGAAAAACGTGCATATTATGAAGCTCATCCGGAAATCGTTGATAAGATATTAAAAGAAGGTTCTGAAAAAGCAAGAGTTGAAGCACAAAAAGTTCTTAAAGAAGTACGTTCTATTATAAAAATGTACTAATATGCTTGAAACAACACAAAAATAATTGTAAAATACTAAAAGAGGTATTAATGAGAAAGATTTTACTTATTTTTTTAGTATATGCATTTACAGCTTGTTCTGTTTTAGCAGAAGATATGAAAGTTATGGCAATAAACGATTTTTCTACTGCCGTACCTAAAGAAATTCAAGTAAAAGTTATTGAATCAGTTTCTTTAGACAAAGATGTACTTATCCCTATGGGCTCAACCGTTACAGGTATGATGATTGATGTTATTCCTGCTAAAAGACTTAAACGTGATGCAACTTTTTCTTTTATGCCTACTTATTTTACAACTCCTCAACATGAAAGATATAAATTTAATAAAAAATATGTAGGTAAATTTTCTCCAAATATAGAAATTGATAAAGGAGAATTAGCAAAAAATGCTGCTTTAACTGTTGGTGATTTTTTTGTACAAGGACTTAGCACCGGTTTTTATGCTGTACAAGGTGCTGTAAAAGATGAAAAAGGGAATAAATTCTTTTCTGCTGTAAACAACGTTTATAAAAACTCTTTCTTTTCATACGTTGAAAAAGGTGGAGATGTTTATGTTAAAGCTGAGTCTTTATTCTGTTTTAAATTCAAAAAACCTGAAGATGACGAAAATTCTGATAACTCAACTCCTGCAATTATAAAAATGGAAGAACCGAAAATTGAAGACCAAATTCCGGGATTGAATGATGATTCTTTACCTGCAACTCCACAGCCTCAGTTTTAATAGTCGGATATGATAAAACTAGCTTGTCAGGTAGTATTACATAATTTTTTATAAGCTTATGTTTATTTTTTGTCATACTCCATGCTAAAATATTGTCAGTCGTATTTTATTCACATAATTTCTTTAAATATGGCAATATTGGAATTAATAGCATTTGAGATAAAATCTTATGACAAAAGAAAAAATATTTTTAATAATATTATTAGCTATAGCTTGTTTATTTTCTGCAATAACTATAAATAACAAATTATCTGAGAAATCAGATATGAGAATTTATTCAAATGCGATTAAATTCTATCAAGATGAAAATTATCAAGATGCTTATTATAATTTTGCAAGAATATCTAATTTTTCAATATTAAAACCTGCTGCTCTTTTTAGAGAAGCAAGATGTGCTACAAATATCGGAGATACTCAATCTGCAATTAGAAATTATTCAATACTTTTAAAAAGATTTCCTAATTGCCAACTTTATCCTGTAAGCGAATATAATTTAGCCGTTCTATTATTCGATAGACAAGATTATTTCATTGCAAAAAGACATTTTAAACACCTAATTAGAAAATATCCTAAAACTGAAGTTGCTATTGCATCAAAATATTATCTTGGACTTATTGAAAAAAATCCAAAATTACTTTTTGAATATTTAGAACTTTCACCTAAAGGCTTGTTATCACAAAATGCAATAGATACTTTAATTAAATGGAATACTAAATTTTCTAACCCTGATAATTTAACTATTGCAAAATCATATCTTTCAAGAGATAAATTCAATGAAGCACTTGAATATTATCAGAAAACATCTCTCCCTGATAGTTGGGCAGGATATGCCAAAACTTTATACAAACTAGGGAAATATAATGAAGCAAAAAATATAACAACTAAAGGAATATCTATATATTCTTCACGAGTTAATAAAAAAGAAATTTATGAAAATATAGACTGTTTTGTATCACTTTCAGATTCAAAACTTAATACTATAAAATACCTATATTCACTTAATCCCAAATCACAAGGTGCAGATTATTTAATGTTTCTTATGGCAAAATATGCCCCAGTATCTCAAACCCCTCAAATGTATGAAAAATTATATTATGCTTTCCCTGATGGACAATTTTCAGCAGAAGCATTATACAAAACTTTCTATTCAAAAATTAACCAAAGAAAATACGATGAAGCCCTTAAACTTGGCAGAATTCATCTAGCAAAATATGGAAACACAAATTCAGCCCCTGCTGTTATGTATTGGATGGCAAAAATTTATGAAAAACGGCATATGGACGATATGGCAAAAAGCTATTACAAAGGAGTATTATCAAAATATCCTGACAGCTATTATGCAATGAGAGCTAATTCTAAACTTCATAATGGTCAAAAAATGCTTGAAGATAGAAAACTTGAGGTTAAACCTGTAGTATTTCCTATAAAAAATAAATCAGAAGCAAACCTTGCAATTAAACTTGCTAAATTAAAAGATTATGATTTTGTACAAGAATTATACAAAGATGATGACTTTGTTCAAAGCTGGATTGAATATGAAAAAGGGAACTATACGCATTCAGCATTCTTAGCTCGCGAAGCAATGGATGAACTTGAGGAAAAGCCTAATTTCAAAGATTCAAGATGGAGATTAGTTTATCCAATACATTATTATAATTATGTACAAAAATATGCAAATAAAGAAAATCCAATTATAATTTTATCAATTATAAAAGAAGAAAGTCATTTCAACCCAAATGCAACAAGTTGTGTAGGAGCATTAGGATTAATGCAACTAATGCCTGCAACAGCTGATGAAATTGCAAAAGCGTATGGATTATCAAACAATTTATATAACCCTGAAAATAATATCCATCTAGGCAGCTTATATTATGCAAAAATGCGTCGTTCTTTAAATGATAAAGATATGTCAGCAATAATGGCATACAATGGAGGCTGGGCAGCTGTTACAAGATGGAAAAACAGACTTAATTATACAGATATGGACGACTTTGTAGAAAAAATCCCATACCCTGAAACTCAAACTTACCTCAAAAAAGTCCTAAGAAGCTACTGGAACTATTCAAATATTTATCAATAAATATTAAATTTTAATATATATGCTACAATAAAATAAAATATTTATTATTTATATTTAGAGGAAAAATGAAATACTATATTTTTACAGATGAAAGTAATACTAATCAAGCAAGATTCATGTTGATTGGAGGAATATGGGTTGATGAACAAACATTAAAAAAAGTTAATGAAGAATGTGAAATATATAAAAAAACAATAGGTTGGAAAAGTGATACTAAATTTAATTGGAAAAATATATCTAACAAAGCATTGAATAATTATATAGGTTTTATTAATATATTCTTTAAATATAACCTCCAATTTAATTGCATCGTTATTGATTCAAAAGAAATAGATTTAAAATATAATCAATACAATGATTATGAATTAGGATTTTATATTTTTTATTATATGCTTTTACAAGAAAATTCTGTTGAAAATATAGATTATTATATTCTAATGGATAGAATGACAATTAGAAGAAAAAATATATTAGAAAAAATAAAATATTGGCTAAAAACTCCATATATGGGGAAATCTAAACCTAAAGAAATAATTAATGTTAAAACTATAGAATTCGTTGACTCAAAACAATATAATCTTATTCAAATGACAGATTTATTATTAGGAGCTATAGGCTCACATTACAATCATAGACATTTAAAGCCTAACATTGCACAACATAAAAAAGATTTTGCTCAATATATTGCCAAATATCTTGGTAAAAATGATTTAATATTTAATACAGATAAATCTGGACATAAAAATATAAATATTTGGTTATTTAAAGACCCTTCAAAAACAAAAATATAACGCCCCTATACCTACACATCCCTTGATTTCAAGGACCTTAGATAATCCAAGGCTTTCAGTATAAAAGCGTTATATATATATTATTACTTATTTAAAAAGTAAATTCAATCCTAAATCTATATGATTTTACACAACTTCATGAAGATATATTACAATTGATAAATAGCAGAAATTATATTAAAATATATCTAGGGTAAGCTCCGTATGCCTCCACCCACACAGACTTGTTAAGAGAAATTGGCGGGAAAGGGGGTGATAATCTTGGATTTCAGTATAACTGAAAAAGCGTTATGGCTTATCTTATTGATAATCATAACGCTTAGACTAAGATAGGGAGTTAAGAAAGCTTATAAGAGATGCACCTCTTATGAGCTTTTCCCTATAAATATATTATAGTATATTTCTCACTTTTTTCAAGATTATATCTTATTAATTATATGATTAATAATTAAGTATTTATAAAATTTTGCCCTTATTATAATTGATAAATAACAGAAATTATATTAAAATACATCTAGGGTAGTACCTTTTGCCTCCACCCACACACGAATTTTACTAAGAAATCGGTGGAAAGGGGGTGATTAAATTGAGAAGAGAAATAATAAAAGCTGCCATAATTGCAGTTATAGCAGCTCTTAAAATTCTATTAAACTTCTTATAGGGTACTAAGTGAAGTCCTTTAGTAGCTACTTACTAGGGACTTCCCCCTATAAATATATTATAGTATATTTCTCACTTTTTTCAAGATAAAAACATTTTACTCGTTTGTTAACTTAATCGATAGATTGCTTCGCCCTGCTCGCAATGACGAGGGGTAAATGTTATTGTACCATTATGAGAAATAAAAATTTTTGTTGTTCAGAAGTAATCTAATCCTCATTAGAAGTCTACCTTCTGTATTCTTGGTCAATTAATCACTTGGTCACTGTTATATACTTATTCCAAATAATATTATCGCTGTTCCATTTTTCAATAACAGGAGAATCTCCATCAGCATAACCAATTGGAATAACACATAATGGCATTATACCGTCCGGCATGTTTAAAACCTTACGAGCTGTTTCTGCTCTATCCATTTTAGGATAACAAGCAGTCCAAACAGCACCAAGTCCTAAAGAATGAGCTGATAACAAAATATTTTCAACTGCTGCTGAGCAATCCTGTACCCAAAACGTTTGTGCTGTTAAGTCCTCTTTATCTCTTATATCTCCACAAACAACTATACATAAAGGAGCATTGAACAACATCTTTGCATAAGGAAGCCCTTCTGCTAATTCATCTAATAATTTTCTATCATCTACCGCAAAAAACTTCCAAGGCTGACGATTTCTTGCAGATGGTGCAGCCATGCCAGCACGCAAAATCAATTCAATTTTATCTTTTTCAATTGGTTTATTAATAAACTTTCGAACACTTTTTCTTGTGAAAATTGATTCTATAACCTTATTAGTTTCCATTTAAAAACTATCTCCCCATCTTTGAATAATACATACATAGTTACAACATGCCAACATTTTTACATTTCTTAACCATATTTAAAATCATGGAAAACCATGCCCCAAGCATGATTGCATGATTTAAAACATGTCAAATCATGTCATGGTGTGCAATTACATGGTTTTAAAAGGCTTATATTTAGTAATAATAAGTGTTTTAAGTACATTTATTTTTTTGTAATAAACATTTACAAACGGGTTGTAAAAGATTACTTAACCTATATAATAAAAGAGTGGGTTGGGGAAAACCCAATGGGGATAGGTTCTTCGGAACCTTAATATGGTTGGATATCACAAATTTATTTTGGAGGATAAGTTGTTTAGAAGTAGAGATATGGGGAGAGCTATAGCTGTTAGAAGATGGACACCTACAGCTTTAGAATGTTATAAAAGAGGATGCAACTGCGAAGGTTGCTTTTATAGTGATTTCTTCAAAGGAACTTCTCAAAAATGCCAAATGAAGGCTTCTGTTCTTGAATTAGTAAGAGTTATTGGAACTCCAGATGTAGAAATTCCACAAATTATTGCAGACTAATGGGTTTAAAAATAAGATAGTATGGTGTATAATAAAAAATGTACACATTATTGGAGGCATACATGCATATACACGTTAATGGTAAAAACATTGAAATCACAGATGCTATCAAAGCTTATGTTAAAGAAAAATTAGGCAAAGTAGTTAATCACTACGATCAAATCCAAGGCATCAAAGTTATTTTAACAGTAATCAAAAACCCTTCAGCATCTGGCAAACACGTTGCAGAAGTTAAATGTACTTTAAGTAGTGGAACAGTTGTTCACGTAGAAGAGTCTGCTGAATCTATGTATGCTAGTATTGATTTAATTGCTGATAAACTTGATAGACAAGTAAAAAAAGTTAAAAATAAATCTTTATATGCAGATAAAAACACTATCAGAAATACTGAAGTTGAAGTTGTCGAAGTTGACGACGAAGATGAAATTGAAGAAGTTAAAGCTATAGACTAGTCAGTATTTAAAAAAAATTCGAAAAGACCGATTTTTCAATCGGTCTTTTTTTGTATTGAAATCATCTTAAAAAATATAAATAATCAATATATGGCAACAATTAAAAAATTAAATTACTTTAATCGTTCAAAAATTAGAAAAATGGTTCAGTTTTTGAACGTTACAAGAAACAATGATTTTATGAATATGCTATCAATTAGCCCCTTTGGAGCATTACATAATATGTTGCCATTAAAGTACAAATTCCTTGATGAAACTTTTATTATTTCAGAAGGAAATGACGAAGATTTTGGTATGATTACTGTTTCTCCAAGATTTGGAAATTACTATAAACTAATCATTTCTCAATTATTCTTTTCTGAAAAGTCATACGATTTAGCTCAACAACTTATAAATTTTGTTGTATCACATTATGGAGCAAATGGAGCAAATGCTTTCTTTGTTACTATAAATCAAGTTTATAGCGATTTAATCAGATTATTTATTTCTCAATGTGGATTTAGACAATGTTCCTCTATACAAATTTGGGAAATTAACAAAATATCTTTTAAGAAATCTACAACAATCAAATATAGAAGATTAAGAGATTCTGATCTAAAAGAATTATCTGAAATTTATAATGACTCTTTAATGACACATTTTAAACCAACATTAGAGCGTTCTGATAAAGAATTTTCTGAATCAATTTGCCACGGTTTAACATATTCATCAGAATACAGATATGTAATTGAAGATGCTTCATCTGATAGAGTTTTAGGTTATTTCTTAATATCAACAGATGACAACGAAAACTTCTTAGTTGATTTTAATTACTCAGACGGTTACGCAATAGACCTTGATGGAATAATGTATTATGCGACAAGAGAAATACTTAAACGAGTTAGAAGATTCAAATTATATGTGAAAATAAAAAATTACCTAAAAACAGGAGAAGCACAACAACGATATGCAGAAGATAACCATTTTTCTTGTATCCAAACAAAACTAATGCTAGTAAAAGATTTCTATCGAGTAATAAAACAAGAATCTCCACTAAAAGAGCTAAAAGAATTTATTATGATAGGCGATCTCAACCACGACAAAAGACTAGAAGTTTAACCTAAGTTGAGTATCTAAATCATATTTATCAGTATGTCTATAACCTAACTCCTGTTTCAAAGCATACATTTGTCGCAAAATTGTCCAAGGAGAAGGTAAATCTTTAGGTTCATATCCATTATATAATGCAATTTCATCGCACAAATCCATTAATACCCTATGTTTATTATAATAATATTCCATCTCATCATCTCTTTTTACATCAATTTCCAATAAATCAGGTCGTAGCTCACTTATAGATTGTAATATAGTTTTAATTGACGGCTTTAAACCATATTGTGGAAGTTCTTTTATCCCTGCAATATTACGTCCCATATAATATTCATATTTTTGTAAAACATTAAGATAATCATTTTTATTTTTTTCATAATCTTTGAAGTTATAATGAGCAATATCGTTCCTCAATTCACATAATATTTTTTTAGAATCAATTAATATACCAAATTTTTCCGGAATATTTGAATAAAAATTTTCTGTTATCTCAGATTGTTGAAACTCTTTACAATTTAAAATTAAAACTAAAATATCAGATAAATAAAATAAATTTATTATGTTAATAAATTTTTTATCATTTTTAAGTTGTGGGTTATTCAAAATTGCTAATATAGCATTTCCTGATTTTCTATTATATCTCTCCAATCTATCCTTATTACAGAAAAATCGTCTAAAAGTATTTATTGCATCATCTTTATAATAAGAAAGTACAGATGAAATTAATTTTTGTTTCATCACCATTTCTAAGCGCATTAATCTACAATATATTTTTGAGAATTCAAAATAATATTTTTCAATCATATTTGGGATTATAACATAAAATATATTAAAAAGTGCATATCACAAAATGTGACATGCACTTACTTGCTTCTGTACTATGGGAGTTTGTCTAGCAAACTTAAGCCCAATCTCTATTAGAGCTAGAGTACATTTATATTATAAACTATTATCAAGGCATTTTCAAGACTATATAACTAATCTTATTTTTGTGAATTAAATTCTTTATTTAAATGAAAACAACAAAATCAACTTTACATGTATAATACAAAATTATAAAATAAAGAATATGAGAGATAACAGACTTGATAAATTATCTGCAAATATTAGAGCAGAAAGAAACAGGAAAAAAATATCACAAGAAGAACTAAGCGAAAAAATTGGACTTTCTACTCGTTCAATAAGTGCTATAGAAAATGGTTGGCAAACCCCATCTGCATTCGCTATTTTTGATATCGCAAATGCACTTAATATTGATATTAATGAATTATTTAAAAATATTGATTAAATTACTCCATACAAGAACAATTATAGTCATACTGAACTTGTTAAAATAAGTGGATTACTTTAAGTCTAACTTACCAAATCCATGTACCTATTCCCAATGTTTTATACTCCTCCTTCGGAGGATAACTCTATATTTATCCCTCCCTACCCATTTAAACATAAAAAAAACTCCTCGTTAGAAACAATGAGGAGTAAAACTAGAATTAGGAAGGGAATTAGGGTATATAAAAAATCTTTTTTATTAAGCTCTCTTTTAATTACATATATATAAAGTATATACTCGAACCTTAATTTCAAAGGTTTGATTTTTCGTTACAAAAGTTAATATTTTATGAAATAATAGGTAGAACCCTACCTTTTATGGTATGATTTTTATATGAAAGAAGAGAATAGTTGTAGTTATTTTATTAGGAACATTGCGCATACTATTAAATGTATGCAGGATAAGTGTTTAGTCCATTATGGACTTACTAATCAACAGGCTAGATTATTAGGTGAAATTACAAGATTATCCGGTAAGAAAAAAGTTTTTGGACGTCGTGATTTAGAAAAATTATTGAACTTAAAAGGTCCTTCTGTTACAAGTCTTTTACACGGGTTGGAGAAAAAGGGACTTATTGAAACAGAATGTAGTGATAAAGATGCAAGAAGAAAAGTTTTGAAACCAACTGATGAAGGGAAAAAACTTATTAAGCATATGGATTTAGTATTTGAGGCAACAGAAAATCAACTAACCGATAGATTAACTCCTGAAGAGATAGATAAATTTAAAGAGTACCTAGAAGTAGCATTCGAAAATATGAATGAATAAGTTTATCTTAATAGCGTGTTTAAATCAATTTCTAAAACATCACATATATTTACTATTACAGTGATACTTGGATTAACTTTTTGATTTTCTATCATATTAAAATATTTTTGTGTAATACCACTTTTCATAGCTATTTCTGATTGAGAATACTTTTTTCGAGCCCTTTCAATTCTAATATTTTCTGCTATTTTGGATAGAATTTCGTTCTTATTCATATGAACATATTAAATAAATTTGAAAAAGAATAAAATCCATGATAGTATAATAAAATAGAACTATAGTACATAAAATAATTATTATATTTACACATATGAATTTTTTAATAAAAAAGAATATACAAAAAGTTATATCACTTAAACGTAAACAAGATCACATTGTATTTACTTTTATGGGGTTAAAGCTTAAATTTAAAGCTCCAAGTATTAATAGATTAGAAACTTGTTGCTGTATTGAAAATTTAGAAAGACATATCGAAAATGGAACATATTTCCCACATCCAGTTGGAATATGTATATGCCCTGATGCAGTTATCGGTAAAAATTGTCAAATATTTCAAAATGTCACCATTGGAATGGGAAAACATAATCCAGAACTTAAAACATCTGCACCAATTATCGGAAATAAAGTTGTTATTTGGGCAAATTCTGTAGTCGCTGGAGGAATAAAAATAGGTGATAATGCTGTAATTGGAGCAAATTCATTAGTAATAAGAGATGTTCCAGCCAACACAGTTGTCGCAGGAAACCCAGCAAGAATAATTCGACAAACAGAAAAAAGAGATTATATTGAACGAAATGCCATATACTAATTAACAATATAAGTATTCTAAAAATTACATTATTAATTAATTTACCCAAGTAAGAATTTATTATATAATACATAATATTAAAAATGATTAAAAAATATCTTAAATATATAATTCTTTTTTTAATATTGTATTTAGTATGGGCAATTGGTTTACCACAATTGTTCAAGGTTAATATTGGAAATATTGAAAGTATTATCGAAAAACAATCAGGATATAAGGTTGATTTAGTTGAACCTGTTTTAAACACTTGGTTCCCACCTCATTTAAAAATTAAAGCTGAAAGAGTTGAAGTTTTAAATAAGGATAAATCTAAAGCATTATTTATTGAAAATCCTTATTTAAACATAAAAATTCTACCTTTATTAATTGGCAGATGTCATATAAGAATGGTTGAGGCATCTAATATTGAATCTAATTTTGTTTTGGCAGGAAATCAATTATATTTAGGAGATTATCTAATTGATTTTGCAAAACAAAATAATATTAATGCCAAAGTCGACAGGATTAAGATTGGAAAATATAAAATTTCTTTATTTGATAAGAATTCAAACATGCCGGCAAAACTAATTGGGCAGAATCTTTATTACAAAGAAACAAGAAATTATATAATATCAAGTTCAGAAAATAATTTAGTTTTAGGTAATAACACTTCAAATGCTAATTTTGATATAAAAATCCCTAAACACAGATTTATTAAAGGAGCTAAAGTTAATCTTAATATTGATAATTTGAGAATAAAATCTTTTGAAAATTTGATAAAGTTATTCTTAAAAGATGAAATTCTAGCAATTGATGGGGTAATAAATATCAAATCCGATAATTCAAATTTAGATGCGATATTTGATAATCTTCGTATAATTACAAAAGATAAAGGGAAAACTATTATTTTTCCTAAAAAATTTGTAATAGATACTGATTTCTTACTAAAATCGAATGATTTAATAATACATTCATGCAAAGCATATGGTGGAAATATTCATAGCGAAGTATCAGGAGAAATAAGAAAATTTACTACATTAAAACCAATATTTAATTTACACATCAAAATGGATAAATCTGATGTTAGAGAAATTGCGAATATGTTACCTCCTGTTGTTGTTCCAACATTCAATGTTTATAGATTAAAAATGTATCCTTTTTATGGTTTTGCCAAAGCTGATATGAAAGTAAAAGGTGCTTTCCCTGAACCAACTATGGATGGATACGTTGATATATCTGAAGCATATTTAATAAAACCAATTCCAAACGCTAAAAAAGCAAATATAAACATCAATTTTATAGAAAAACATATGGAATTAGATGTTGTTGTTCCTGCAGGGAATAACCAAACAGTTTATGTTACAGGAAGAATAAATGATTATGGTGATTATAGAGCTGATTTAAGAATAAGAAGTTCAAAATCTGTTGATTTAGCAACTGCTGAATTTGTCCTAAATCCTTTACACGAAGTTTTAAGATTCTTGATAGGTCCTGTTCCTATTATGCAAGTAACAGGTAAAGGGAATATTAATATAAGAGTTATAGGTTCTAAAAAAAATCCTCATATTTGGGGTGATTTTAATTTCATGAATGCTAATGCATCTTTTAATGATGTAAAACATTTAGTTTTAAAAAATGCGACAGGTAAATTAAGTTTCAACGATAGAACTGCTCATTTCGTAAACAATACAGGGACTGTTAACAATCAACCATTCAAAGTTGATGGGGTTTGTTCATTATTTGGAGATATAGATTTTAATGTAATCGGAAACAATCAGCCATTAAATGTTTTACTTGCAACAATAAAAGACTCTCCTATGCTTGAACCAATTAGAACAATCGTGCCTGATATTAAAAATGCAAAAGGTAACATTGATTTGAAACTTAATCTTACAGGAAAACTTCCTGATATAAATTATATTAAACTGAATGAAAATCTTTTTGCCAAAGGTGAAATTAGATTAAAAGATAATTCAATGTTATTGAATGGACTCCCTATAAAAAGGGTTAGAGGACTTATTAAATTCAACAATCTTGATTTAGAAGTTAATCTTAACAACATATTAGATGATTTTTCAAAAATTAATATCACAGGAGAAATAAAAAAAGGAATTGCTAACATTGTTGCAAGTTCTAATAGAATGAATCTAAGAGAATTTACAAAAGATATATTTAATGAACTTGATGACTGTTATGTACAATTTAATGCAGAATATCAAGGAAGAATAGACAAAATTGAACTTGATAAAATTAAATGCAAAGGACACGTTATTAAAAATAATAAGCCTATTAAAAATATAAAAATTTTAACTGGGGATTTAGAATTAAATAATTCAAGACTTAAATTAAAAAATGTATATGGTTTTGTTAAACATAATCCTTTTAATGTTAATCTAACTGTTAACAATATTTCAGAAGATTTAAGAAAAATTAAAATTGATTCTGATTTGAATATAAAGAATTTTGATTTATCTAGTTTGAATTATTTTACATCATCAAGTCTTATACCAAAAGAAATTAAATTAGAATTAAGAAAATTAAAAATATTAACAGGTAATAGTGATATTACTGCAAAAATAAGAAATAATCGGGTTAACGCAAATTTAGATTTAAAAAACATTAACGCAATTTATATTTACAAAAAACCTATCCCAATAAGGCTTATTCATGGGCAAATAGTTATAAAAAATAATAGAATATTTATCAACAAAATGAATTATTTGGTTGATGAGATGCCTGTACTCATTTATGGTAATATCAGTCAAGTGTTATCAAATCCAAGACTTAATATTCATATTAATTCTAAACTCTCTCAAAAAACATTTGATAAATATTGGAATGAAGATAATATATACCCAATAAAAGTGAAAGGTGATATTTTATTAGGTTCATTAATTACCGGAACATTAGATAAAATAAATACAAGACTTGATTTGAAATTAGAAGAAAATTCAAATATTTATTATATGGGAGCAACAGTTGGAGATATAGAAAATCCTATTACAGTAAATACTGATTTTGATATCATAGGTAAAAATTTAATTAGGTTAAACAAATTCCAATATAGTAAATTACTTTCATCACAAAATAACAGACAATATTTGTTCCCTCTATTAACTGTTAAGGGTGGAATAACCTATTATAATAATAATTTTTATAAATTTGATAATCTCACAATAAAAACACAAGCTCCTACAGATGCAAGAATTTTCAACGTTGTATTTAGAAAACCTACTATTAAACATGGTCAATTCACATCTGATTTAAGAATTAATGGAAAATCTACATCTCCAAAAATTCTTGGTGATTTAGTAATTAATGGTATGGATATGCCATTTTTAAACACAAATATAAAAGATTTATCCCTACATTTTAATGACAATGACATCTACATCCAATCAAAAGGAGAAGTAATGTCAAATAATGTTGTAATGAATGCTGTTGTTAAAAACAAATTTGCATCAGAATATATAATTAAAAAAGCAGATATTGCACTTAAACATCTTGATATGAATTCATTAATTACTGAATTAAAACAATTGGAATTAAGAACTTTTAATGAAAATCAACCAAAAGTTAACACAGGATATAATCCTAATGTAATGAATTCCCTTATTATAAATAACTTAACTGTTAAAGCAGATAGTGTAGTAATCAAAAATATCAAAGCAAATAATCTTAAAGCAGAATGTTCATTAAATGAAAAAATGCAATTTGCAGTAAAAAAATTCAGTTTTGATATTGCTGATGGAGAAGTAACAGGAGGAATAAATCTTAATTTATTAAATAATATATTAAGATTAAAAATAAATGCAGATAGCGTAAATGCAAATGATATCTTAACTGCTGTTTTTGATGTTCCAAACCAAATTTTCGGTAAACTTACAGGAACTATTGAAATTATGACAAATGTTTCTAATGATATAACAAGTAAAGAAACATTATCAGGGAAGGCAACATTTACAGTAAAAGATGGTAGAATGCCGAAACTTGGTTCATTAGAATATTTATTAAAAGCTGGTAACACTTTAAAAAGTGGGATTACAGGAATTACAATGAATAGTATTATTGACCTTATTACCCCACTTAAAACAGGTGAATTCTCTAGCATAAACGGTAATATGATAATTAAGCAAGGTATAGTAGAAAATATCGAAATTAATTCTATTAGCAAAGATTTGAATTTGTTTATTAAAGGTAAATACAATTTAGTAACAGAAATTGCTGATATGAAGGTATTAGGTCAATTATCAAGAAAAGTTTCAACAATTTTCGGAACAGTTGGAAATATTTCTATTAATTCAATTTTCAATAAAATTCCGGGGGTAAATTTGGATGAGAATAGTCAATTGATAAATGAATTAAACAGAATACCAGGGATAGAATTATCAAACAAAGCATATAGAAAATTTGTTGTAGAAATCTATGGCGACCCTAATTCAGATAACAACGTTAAGAGCTTCAAATGGATTAACTAGAGGTTAGGGGTAAATATAATTAAGTCATTACGAGGAATAAAAGTTTTTATTGTTCCGAAGTAATCTGATATAATTAGGGTTTTATTTTTCGACTTCTTTGTCACTTTTTCACTTAGTCACCTAGCCCTTAACATATAAAGATTTGGTTAAGGTTTTTCATGTTTCTGATATAATTGAATAGTTAACGAGAAAAGAGAAGAAAGCGAGAAGATGAAAAAACTATTATTTATTTTATCAGTACTACTTTTAAACGTTCAACAAGTTTTTGCTATGAACGTTGACCAATTTATGGATGAAAAACTTGCACCTATATCAGATGCAATTGCAGATTTAATATTTTTCCCTATTCCGATATGTGGTTCAAAAGTACCTGCAATTATTTTTTGGATACTTATTGCAGGAATATTTTTCACCATATACTTCAAAGGTGTAGCTGTATGGGGATTAAAGTCAGCTATCGATATTGTTATGAAGCCTGCTGAAAAACATCATAGCAATTTTGGTGAAGTATCTTCATTCCAAGCATTAGCTACTGCTTTATCAGGTACAATTGGTATTGGTAGTATTGCAGGTGTTGCGATTTCCATTTCAATAGGTGGACCTGGAGCTGCATTCTGGATCTTCTTTGGCGCAATCTTAGGAATGTCTATTAAATTTATCGAAGCGACATTAGCTGTTAAATATAGAAAATTTAACCTTGATGGTTCTGTATCAGGAGGACCGATGCATTATATTGCACACGGTCTAACAAGAAAAAAATTACGTTGGTTAGGACAACCCCTATCTGTAATATTTGCAATACTCTGTATTGGTGGTGGTATAACTGGTGGAAACATGATTCAAATCAACCAATCAGCTCACCAATTAGTATTTATTACAGGTGGTGCAAATAGTTTCTTACACGGATATACTTGGATATTTGGATTAATCGTTGCTATATTAATCGGTTTAGTTATTGTAGGTGGTATAAAGAGCATAGCTAAAATTACATCAGTCCTTGTTCCTACAATGTGTATTATGTACATTGTGTCAGGTTTTATTGTTATATTTGCTAATTTAACAAATATTCCTAGTGCTATAATGTTAATCTTAAAAGAAGCATTCCACCCAACAGCTGTTGCAGGTGGAGTATTCGGAACTATCATTATTGGTCTAAGAAGATCTGTTCAATCAAACGAAGCTGGAACTGGTGCTGCTGCAATTGTTTATGCAACTGCGCAAACTAAAGAACCTGTTTCTCAAGGTTTTGTTGCTTTATTAGAAACGTTATTAACTGGTTTCTTATGCTTGTTCACATCTTTTGCAATTGTGTTCTCTGGAGCTTGCACTGCTGCTACAAAAGAAATTTCAGGAATTGAACTTGCATCTAACGCATTCCAATCTGTTATTCCGTTCTTCCCATATATTTTATCAATTATCGCAATTATGTTTGCTTTATCTACATTGATTTCTTGGGCATACTATGGACAAAAAGCTTGGACTTTCTTATTAGGTGAAGGTAAGAAAAGAGTTTTAACTTTCAATATTTTATATTGTGTATTTATAGTTATCGGTTCTGCTATGAATGTTCGCTCAGTTATCGAAATCACTGACGCTATGATGATGGCAATGTCTATTCCAAACATTATTACATTGTATCTTCTAGCTCCTGAAATCAAAAAAGATATGAAAGCATACTGCGAAGCACATAATATCAGAATAGGAAAATGGAAAGTTTAAATTTAAATATATGAAAGAACATATTAAAAAATTACTTACTCAAAAAGAAAATTATCATCTAGAATTTAAAAAAGCATCTTTTGCTATTCCAGATGATGTTTACGAAACAGTATGTGCTTTTTTAAATTCTGATGGTGGAGAAATACTACTTGGTGTAAATGATGATGGAAATATTGAAGGTATTATTGAAAATGAAGTCGAAAATATGAAAAATAACTTCATTACAACTATTAATAATGGAACTAAAATTTCTCCTAGCATCGTTTGTAATATTAAAGATATTAAAATAAATGATAAAATAATTTTATATATTCCAATAGAACGTAGTTCTCAAGTTCATCGATGTAATAACAAAATATTTATTAGACAAGAATCTTTGGATTTAAACAAAACTAATGATAATGAAACAATTACTAGATTATACTTAAATAAAAGTATAGCATTTTCTGAAAATACAATATACCCAGGAATAAAATATGAGGATTTGAGAGAAGATTTAATCGAAAAAGCTAAACAAATTGCTATTAAAAGAAATCCTAGTCATATATGGAAAGATTTAGATTATAAAAGCATTCTTAAAAAATCTTCTTTATATATAAAAGATTATACAACTCAAAAAGAAGGCTATACCCTTGCTGCTGTTTTACTATTTGGAAGTGAAGATTTAATACAAAGCATATTACCTTCATATAGAATAGACTTAATAAAACGAACAACTGGTAATTCTAGGTATGATGATAGAATTGATTTAAGAAAAAACTTAATTGAATCATATGATGAAATACTTGATTTTATTAATAAATATCTGCCAAATCCTTTCTTTCTTGAAGGATCTTCAAGAATTAATTTGAGAGATATTATTTTCCGTGAAATTGTTGCCAATATGCTAGTTCATAAAGAATATTTAGGAAAAGAACCAACAAGATTAATAATAGAAAAAGATAGAATTATTACAGAAAATAGTAATAGACCACATTTTAAAAGGATAATAAATGTTGAAAAATTAACTCCTTATCCTAAAAATCCTAACATTTCTAAAATATTTAGACAATTAGGAAGAGTTGAAGAATTAGGTTCTGGTGTCGAAAATTTATTAAAATATTCAAAAGCATATTTTGGTTATATGCCATCTATTGAAGATGGCGATATTTTTAAATTTAATGTAGAACATAATTTTTTCTCTATTGTGAAAATTAATAAAAATAAAAAAACTACTAAACAGAAAATAAAAAAATTAGATTTATTTTCTGAAACAAACACCCCTCAAGCTGAAACGAATACCCCCCAAGCTAAAACAAACACCCCTCAACCTGAAACACAAAAACCACAAACAAAAAAAAA
>CALUWB010000004.1 GCA_944324375.1 Candidatus Gastranaerophilales bacterium
TAACAACATCAGATGCTTTACCCCTTGCAATAGTTTTTGGTTCTTGTTGTCTATTATTTTGATTATTTTGGCCTTGACCTTGACCTCTACCTGAATTTTGTTGCAAAGAATCCTGAGTCTTTTGTTCAGACTCATCTTCTCTCTTATATCCCTGACCACTTGCTGTATAAGGTCTAGGAGCTACTGGATTCATCGCATTGTACACTACAAACCGTCCTTCCTAGAAAGATATCGACCATTATATCATTTAGTTTAATCTTTCTAAAATGAAATCATACTTTTGTATGACTACATCATGAATATAATGATTTTTTCTAGAAAGTCATGATTATAGTTAAGACATGTTAAATTTTCACTTTACTCAAGAAATTACTATATGAATTTTGCAAACTTGATATTGCAGTTTCCATATTTTGGAAATTTCGTTCCAAACGTAATTTATAATTTTCTATATCTTGACTTACAGATGAAATTTTTTGTTCAGTTTTAGTTATACTTCTTGTTAGAGACTCTGCCAAATTAGTGAAATAGCCTCCAGAATTTACAGCAGAATTAACGATATTACTAGCTTGTAAGAATATACCAGGATTTGTAGTTGTTCCTACTAATAATTCTTTTACTGCATCAGAATCAATATCTAAAGCATTCATAAATTGATCTTTGTCTATCAACAAACTAGTCACATTTGTTGAAATACTATCAGATGCTTCACCTGTTGAAATTCCTATAGCTGCTAAATTTTTAAATACATAATCACCAACTAATGATGATGTCATTAAACGTTTTAATTGATTTCTCATTAGTTTTACTAATGGATCACTACCTAAAGAATCTTTATTTTCTAATTCTTTATTCAATGCTTCCATCATTGCATTATAAGCATCTAAAGTTTCAGCTACAGCATTATATATAGATTCATCATCTTGCTCTACTGTAATTGTTGTAGTTTCACCTTGAGACAAACCTTTTAAATTAATTGTTAAGCCTTTTATTTTTGAAATATCACTTGTAATAACATTAGATGCTGAAGTTATAGTTGTTCCATTAATTCTTATAATTGCATTCTTACCTAATTTTTGAGTATCGGTAACAAGTGCTTTTTCGCCATCTTTAACAGCAGTAAATCCCATTATATCAGTAAAGTTACTTGTACCTGCTTCTATATTTATTAAAGATGCACCTGTCAATGTTGATTCAATAACCATTCTACCTGATAAAGTATCCCAATAAGCTGTTGCATATGCTTTTTCAGATTTGTTAATTTGTTCCATTAACTGATTTATTGTAGTTGTTGAATCAATAGTAAATTCTGCATCACCAATTTTGAATGTTCCTTCAGTTACATCTCCAGCACGGAACAAACCTGTACCAGTAATTAAAGAATCAGAATTAACTTTGTATAATGCACGAGAACCTTTGATTGAACTATATCCTGTTTTATTTAAGTTAGCAATTGTAGCAAAGTTAGTAGTATCAATTGAAGAACCAATAACAAGTTCATGCCCTTCAGCAGCTTCAATTGCAATTATACCAGTATTATTAGTAGCAGTTGGATTAGTTACAATATTTCCATCTCTATCCAAGAATCCAACTTTTACAGTAACACCAGTACGTGCAGCCGTTACAGCAGATATTTTAGAGAATAAATCAGCAAATGTATCTGTTGTATTTACTTGAACTGTACATTTTATACCATCTATAAAGATGTTCATCTGCCCTTCAGTAACATTAACTGTGGACAATAAAGTACCTGCATCAGCAAAATTAGCAGAAGAATAACCAACATCTCCGTTGTAACTTAAAGCAGAATCACTAGATGCATAAGTATCAATATCATCAATATCAAGACTCATAGTGTTTATAAGCCCTGAAGTTCCACCTTTAAATGTAATGCCATCAATTCCTGAATGTATTTTCAACAGACCATTTTCTAATGTTGCAGTTATACCAGCATCATTAAATTTCTTCAATAATGAGTTTACAGTCTCATCTGCTGAAATATTAATAATATGTTCAACAGCAGAGTCACCCGTTCCTGTTTCAAAGATTAGTGAGCCTTGAGCAATATAACCATTTTTATCGAAATCAGATAATTTCATATCGCCTGTTATTAAACCAGATGATGCATCATCATCCCAGTAAATAACATTTCCGTTAAAATCACCTTGTCTGATATCGGTAAAGTTTAATGCTGAAACAACATTTGAAGTACCATCAGCTAATCTTATAGTTGAATCACTGGCAAGTTCAATATACGTATTACCAGCATCATCAGTTTTTATTGATCCTTCAATACCATATACTTTTATTGCACTGAATAATTGTCCAACAGTTGTCTCATCAGTAATACTAATTGTTGCAAAAGGAATACCATTTTTTAAGATATTTACATCACCTTTTAGAACACCTAAATCAGTTAATTTAGTTGATAAATCAACTTTTTCAACAGTATCATAATTTAATGGTTCGGAAATATATCCAGTTGTTTCATTATAATAATTACCACCTGATAACAAGAAGTTACCTAAATTACCAGCCATAACAAATTGATTATCAACTGATTCAGCAACAAATTTACCTTCAGCATTCACTTCAGCATTTATACCATAAGCAGATAAGGCAAATATCACATCAGAAATTTTATCTGTACCAAGGAATGATAAAGTATAATTAGTGTTATCATCAAGTCTAACTATAACATTACCACCATTTTCAAAGCCTAAAGAACTTAAAGTAGAATCTTCGGTCATCAATTCATTGTAATCAAGATTTTTAGTTGAATTTACATAATAATCTTTTTCTTCTTCAAGAGGTTTATATGTTTGATAACCAGTATCTCTATTAACATAACCAGCAGTACCTTTTGTTAAGAAACTACCTAAAGAACTACTCATAATAAATGTATGTTCTTTACTTTCTGCAGTAAATACACCATTAGAATTTACAGAAGCATCTATTCCATACGCAGATAGGGCAAATATTACATCTTGTAGAGTTTCATCAGCATCAAAAGAAAGAATATTTTGAGTTAAACCATCTAAGAATAAATTCAAGTCTGCACCATTTTTAAATCCCATTTCAGAAATGGTAGTAGTTAAACTTAATTTTTCTTCGTTCTTATTCCAATGAGTAATTCCCATTTTAGAAACCATATTAGATGTTCCATCAGATAGAGTATAGCCTTCTGAAGATGTAACTGAAATTTTACCTTGTGAATCAATATTCATATTAAATCCATAAGGAACCAACATTGATTTTATTTGTGAAACAGTAAATGTTTCATCAATACTTAATGTTCTTAAAATATTACCACTGTTATCCAAAACATGGATTTCACCACTAAGAATACCTAACTCTTTCATAGTAGAATCAATATTAGCAACCCCAGTAGTTTTATATGACAAGTCTTTTGAAATATAACCTGTTGAGATATCTTCATAAGTAGGAGTTCTACCAGATATTGCATCTCCAATATCACCAGAGAACCTAAATGTTCTATCTAAAGATACTGCAGTCAAAACGCCATTTTCAATTTTTGTAGTAATACCATAAGCAGCTAAATCAGCCATAATATCACTTACAGTATCATTTGCATTATATTTTAAATCATAAACATCATTTTCATCTATAGTTAATCTTAATACTCCACCTTCACCAGTACCTAACAATTCACCGATTAAAGTATCTTCAGTTAACTCTGTTACAGGTTTATTAAATTCAAAAGGATTTTCACTCTTATAACCATTTGCAATTTGTTCATAACCATTTGCAGAGTTTTGAGTCAAGTAAACACCAAGTTCACCTGTTAAAACAAATGAGAAATCAGCAGAAGCAGTAAACTTACCATTAGAATCAACTGATGCAGTAATACCATAATTTTTCAATCGAGCAATTATAGTATCCAAAGTATCATTTGCGTTGAAATTTAGATCTGGCATAAACTTACCTGGAGATGATACACCAAGAGAAGCCCCAGTAGAGAATCCCATTTCAGCAACAGTAGAAGTATTAGTTAATTTATCTTTGTTAGATGTCCAGTTATCAAGTTTCATTTTAGAAACCATATTAGACGTTCCATCTACTATCTTATTAGTACCTTCACCAGTTACAGTTACTTTGCCATTAACAATATCAAGTGTAAATCCGTAATCGTTAAGCAAAGCAGCCACATCGTTAACTGTCATTTGATTATCAATAGTAATAGAATTTATAATGTTACCGAAACTATCTTTAATATGAATATTACCAGAATTAATACCTAATTTTTCTAGAGTAGTTGTTTTATCAGCAACAAATGAAGTTGCAGAAGACAATATATCAGAATCATAACCAGAAGGAGTTACAGTAGTAGTACCAACTTCACCTTTTAATGCGCTACCGATAGCACCATATAAATCAGTAGCTGCACCACCTTCTTTAGTTGCAGTAAACACTCCATTTTCAATCTTCACATCAAAACCATTAGCTTCTAAAAATGCTTTTACTTCACCTAATGTTTGATTAGCTTCAAATGTTTCCATTACAATTTGACCATTTTCATCAGCAAAACCAATACTTGCAGCATTATTAGATTTTAATAATTGTTTAACAGTTGTTGCTTCAGTAATTTTTTCATTTTGACCTTCTGCAACAACATAAGATGAATCAGTGTTTACAGTAATTGTTGTTGTAGATGTAGAACCATAACCACCAAACAACATATTAGCCAAACCACCTGTTACAGAAAGTTCTCCAGCATCAGTAGATATGGTAATTTGAGAATTTCTTTCATCAAAAGAAGCAGTTACACCAGATAAACTATTTAACCAATTAACAACATCACTTACAGTGTCAGTATCTTTAAAATCTTTTTGATAAGTATTATTGCCTACTTTTACAGTTATATCTTTAGAAATTAAAGTATCACCAAGTCTTTCAAGAGTAGTATCAAGAGTTACATCAACATCATATCCTGTACCTGAATAATTTTTAGCTTTTAATGTAGGAGTTTCATCTTCATAATAACTCCAGCCTCTATCAGCAGTAAATCCATAAGATTCCATTGTAGCCTGATGTTTCAATTGATCAAGAGTAAGTCCTGTTGCACCACTTATACTATCAGTAGTAGCTTTATTATAAACATTACCAGAAATTGTATTTGAACCTTCGGTACGACCAACAAATCCTTTTGCTCCTGTTCCAGATACAGTTCCTGCAGAATATGAATTCTTAATTGTTGAAGATGAAACTCCACCAACTAAGCCACCTGAAATATTTCCAGATGTTACATTACTTAAAGAATAAGAATTATCAATTACAGAACCAGAATTTAAACGACCAACTAAACCACCTGCATAAGATGATGTTGCTTTAACAGTTCCAGTTGAAAAGCTATTAATAATTTCAGCATCTTCAGCAACACCAACTAAACCTGCAGCATTTGTTGCAGCTGTAACTTTTGCTTCTGAATATGAATTTTTAACTTGAGAACCTGAACCTAAATATCCAACAAGACCACCAACATTTGTATTACCAGAAATAGTACCTGTTGAATAAGAATTGTTTATTTCAGAACCACCTAAATCTTTTGCAATTAAAGCACCAACATTAGAGCCACTTCCAGAGATATTAACATCAACAGCAACATCTCTTATGAATGCTTCTTCTGTATATCTAAATAAACTATTAGTTAAACCAGTTATCTTATTACCATTACCATAGAATACACCATTGAAAGCATTAGCTTCAGAATTACCAATAGATGCAACCCCTGAAGCGTCAATATCATTTTCTAATACAAATGATACTCCATCTGTTAATGCTCCATTATTAACAAGTTCTGCTAATTTTTGCAAATCTGCTTTTGTAGCAATATAGAAAACTTCACCAGAAATAAATGAATCAACCTGACTTACATAAACTTTTCCTGTGCTATTTGTTAAAGTACTATTCGTATTCAAATATGGCGTAGTATTTTCAGAATATAACCAACCTTTATCAGCCGTAAATCCTAAAGCTTCCATTTCTGACTGAATCCAAATTTTCTTATATTCTAAACCAGTAATACCAGTTGAAGTTCCAGACCCAACAGCACCTAAATTTGTTGAAGTATTATAAACATCGCCTGTAAATGTAACTCCAGAATCAGCTTTACCAGCAAAACCTCCAACATTAGAAACCCCATCAGCATGAGAGGCAGTAAATACATTACTAATATTAGAACCAGTTACAGCATATCCAACAAAACCACCAACTTGAGAGCCAGTACTTTCAACTTGACCTATTGAATAAGCAGTAGTAATAGTTCCTTTGTTTGAACCAGCAAATCCACCTGAATTATTTTTACCAACAACATCTCCTGTAGCATAAGCACTTGAAATTGTACCATAGTTATAACCTACAAAACCACCAGTATCATTTTGTCCTGAAACTTTAGCAGTAGTATAGGATTTTTTGATAGTACCGTAATTTATACCAATAAATCCACCAGTTCCATCTCCTGATGATGTAACAGATCCAGTTGTATAACTATTTTCAATTACAGTATCAGCGTCAGCATAACCAGCAAGTATACCTGTTTTACCGTTGCCAGAAACAGTCGCATCAGTAATTGCTAAATCTCTTATAACAGCTTTTTCTAAATATCCAAACAACCCTGTTTCTTTAATATTAGGATCAGAAGTTGTATTAATTTTTAGATTAGATATTGTATGTCCATTACCATAGAAATCACCCTTGAACGTATTAGTAGCAGAACCAATTGGAGTGAAATTAGAAACTCCTGACATATCTATATCACCTTCTAAAATAAATACAGTACCTGTTGTATCTTCTCCTGCATTTACTAATTCTGATAATTTCTTTAAATCAGCAGCATCTTTAATATAATAGGTATCACCAGCTTTAAATTCTGATAATTCTTTTACATATACTATTCCATCATCATCTATTTTTCCTACACCATTTAAAACTGGAGCAATAAGATTTGATATATACTTCCAACCTTTGTCTGATGTAAAGCCTAAACTTTCCATTATTGATTGATTTTGCATTTCAACAAATGTCTTACCTGTAATTCCACTTGTAGAACCAGTTCCTGTAGCATTTATTTCTAAGTTTGAATTATATACATTTCCAGTCATTGTGCCATTGTTAGTACCTGCAAAAGCTCCTCTATTATTTCCATGAACACGACCTATAGAATAAGCATTTGATATTGTTCCTCCGTTTGTACCAACAAATCCTCCAACATTTGATGAGGCTAGAACATTGCCTTCTGCATAAGCTGTAGTTATACTACCACTTACTAACTGCCCAATAAATCCTCCAGCTGTATTTCCTGATGCTGTTACATCTCCAGTTGCATATGAACTTTTTACTGTTGTATTAGTAACTTTACCCAATAATCCTCCAACAGTATTTGCTCCATTTACAACAGCATTTGAGAATGAATTTATAACCGTAGAATCTACTAATGCACCTGCCAAACCACCAACATTGTTAGAGCCTGAAACAGAACCATTAACATAACTGTTAATAATTTCAGTATTATGCTCACCATAACCAACTAAAATACCAGTATTATCACCACCAGAAACATTAGCATTTATAACTCCGACATCTTGTATTTTTGCATTATGAGTATATGCAAAAATTGTATCTTGAGCTCCACTTATTGTATGCCCATTTCCATAGAAATCGCCCTTAAACATTTCGGTACTTGTACCTATTGATGTAAATGAAGAATCTAATGTTATATCATTTTCTAATACAAAAACAATACCAGCTGTGTCATGACCTGCATTAACCATTTCTGCCAATCGTTTTAATTGAGCAGCAGAATTTATATAATATGTATCACCAATTTCAAACTCTGTTAATGAAGAATCAACATATATTTTTCCTCCACCAGTAGCAGTAACACCACCTAAAACAGGAGTAACATAATTAAGATATGACCAACCATTAGAAGAAGTAAATCCTTGTGCTTCCATTACATCTTTTTTACGCATATCTTCAATTACTAAACCATTGATACCTGTAGAGGAGCCTGAGCCTACACCTTGAGCATTAACAACAGCATCTCCCGAACCGATATTATATACGTTACCTGATAATGTACCTCCATTATTCTTACCAATAAATCCACCTGAAACAGATCCAGATACATCTGCTATTGAGTAAGAATTACTTACATTTCCAGAGTTTGTACCAATAAAACCACCAACATTAGTTGCACCAGTTACATTTCTCATAACATAAGATGTAGAAACCTTACCAGAGTTTGTACCTATTAAACCACCAACATTAGTTGCAGAAGAAGCTTTTACTTCTCCATCTGTATATGTTTTAGAAACTGTTCCATTATTATTACCTATTAATCCACCAACATTGCTAATTGATGAAGATGATTGAACAGTCAATGCTGTATATGATTCAGTTAATGTAGAATTTGAACTTAATGAACCTATCAATCCTCCTAAGTTATTACCTGATCCAGTAACTGTTCCTCCTTTTACTGATATATTCTTAATAGTTGAAGTTCCAGTTACTTGACCAACTAATGCCCCAGTATTTGAACCACCAGAAACACTTACTCCATTAATACAAACATCTTGAATATGAGAATCTTCTATTACTCCAAATAGACCTGCATTTGCACTACTTGTTGATACTTTTAAATTTGAAATTGTATGTCCATTACCATAGAAATCACCCTTGAACGTATTAGTAGCAGAACCAATTGGAGTGAAATTAGAAACTCCTGACATATCTATATCATTATTTAATATAAATGTTACACCTGTTGTATCAGCGCCATTTTTTAAGAAAGTAGATAATGCATTTAAATCCGTAACATCATTAATATAATAAGTATCACCAGCTCTGAATTCACTAACTTGAGAAACTCTTCTAGTACCACCAGAAACATCTGTTGTAATAGTTCCTAAATATGGCGTATTATATTGTGTATATTTCCAACCTTTGGCAGCTGTAAAACCTAAACTTTCCATTATTGATTGATTTTGCATATCAACAAATGTTTTAGCTGTTAAACCTGAAGAAGAACCTGAACCAACACCTGCAATTTCAAGGTTAGAATTATATACATTACCACTAAATGTACCACTATTAGAACCAGCAAACGCACCATTTGTAGTACCATAAACTCTTGATGTTGAATAAGCATTAGATATAGTACCAGCATTTGCACCAACAAAACCACCAACAGTAGAATTACCTTTAACATTACCGGTAGCATAAGCAGCAGTTATTGTACCACTAGCATGATTACCAACAAAACCACCAACTTTTGAACCTGATGCAGTAACATCACCTGTTGCGTAAGCTCTTGTAATATTAGTTGTAGTTGTAGAACCAACTAAACCACCAACATTAGAAGAACCAGATACAGTTGCCGTTGAATAAGAATCAGTAACAGTAGAACCAGTTAAAGAACCAGCCAAAGCACCTGTATTTGAGCCTCCTGAAACAGAGCCTGTAACATAAGTATTAGTAATCTTAGTACTTGAACCTTTTCCAACTAATATACCAGTATTATCACCACCAGAAACATTAGCATTTATAACGCCAACATCACGAATTTCAGCTCCTGAAGTATAAGCAAATATTGTTTTTTGAGCGCCAGAAATAGTATTTCCATTACCATAGAAATTACCTTTGAATGCATTTGATGATGTACCAATAGATACAAATGAAGAGTTCAAAGTAATGTTACCATCAAGAACAAAATCAATATCAGTTGTATCTAAACCCCTGTTGTTAACAAAAGTAGCGAGAGCTTTTAAATCATCAATAGTAGCAATATGATATCTAAAGCCTTTTATTAATGTTTGACCGGAATTCAACATTTGACTTACAAACTGATGCCCAGTATATACTTCTAACTCTTCTGTTTCATAAGTATATAAGTATGTTGTACTCATAGACATAGAAGAACTACCAGTAATGATATCAGCTAAATCACCAGATGCAGTCCATTTATAATTAGACTTGAAAGTCATTTTTCCAGAAGAATCTATTGTTGCAACAATACCGTTATTTTGTAACTTATCAATCAAAGTTTGAATAGTATCATTCCCAGATAAAGAAATAGATACCGTTCCACCAGATGCCTTATTTATATTGAAATAATGAGTATCATTATCCCAGAAAATATCTTTAATCTTAGAAGAAGTAGACAATGTAACTTCTTGAGTAACACAATCACCGTTGATTGTTCCAGATCTACCTAATATTTTATTAGCTAAATCACCTGACACAGTAAATTCTCCAAGGTTATTAGACCCTAAGAATACTTTACCATCAGTGATAGTCATCGTAACACCTTTACCAGCCAAAGCATTTATTAAATCTTGAATAGTTTTATCTGGTCCTAAAGTAATATCTTCTCCATTAACAGTAAAAGTATGGTTACTAGAATCACCGAACAAATCACCAATATAAGTATCAGCAGCTAACGTATGAGTTGTTGTAACTGTAGTAGAGGCAGAACCATCTTCAGATCTTTCCATAGTATATTTATCTGAAGCCCCACCGTTAGAACCTTGCAAATCAACAGTAGCAGAGCCAAACAATTTTTGAGCTAAATCTCCAGTTAATACATGATCATCATTAGAATCTAGTGAAATAACACCATTTTCCATTGTTCCATATATTTTTTTATCACTCCATAATTTATTAAGAATATCAGAAATATTATCAGTAGAAGAGAACGTAATATCAGTACCATCAACTGTTAATGTATGAGATGCAGAATCCCCAAACAATTTACTTACGGTAGTATTCAATGTTGCATCATGAGTTGTAGTCGTAGTAGAACCAGCAGAACCTGACATATTACCAAAATGAGGTGTTGAACCTGATGTATATTGCCACCCATTTGATGATGTGAACCCATGGCTTGTCATAAAACTTTGATCTACTATTTGATCATACGTTGCCCCTGTAACACCTATTTCTGATATTCCAGAACCTAACTGTATACAATTAGTAATAGTTAAACAACTTGGATTATCATAAGAGCCAAACTTAGTACCTGTTGTAGCATAACAATTTGTTAATGTAATATTATTTGAATCCAAAGCTCCATCTAATGACCCAGCAAATCCATATATAGTACCATTCAAAGTTGATGTAGAATAACTATTAGTAATCGTTGTATTCCCATGTAATTGTCCTGCAAAACCACCAGAACTATTATTTTCTCCAGCATTATCAGTAACAGAGCCTATAGCAAAACATTTATTAATTGTTGTATTATTATGCGAAGCTCCAATAAAACCACCAACAAGTTCTCCTGTTACAGAGACATCAGCATAACTATTGGTAATACTTGAACTAGAAGTACTCAAAGTCGAAGAATTAGACCATCCAATCAAACCACCGACAGTAGATTTTACAAGCCCAGTGACAGTACCTCCTGATACATAACAATTATCAACAATAGACTTGAACAAGTAGGCAACAAGAGCTCCAACATGTACCGTATCTAAAGTATCTGTACTAACAGCAGTTCCTGTGATATCAACATTTTCTAATCCAACATCTTGAATAATTGCACCTGATACAGAGCCAAAAAGACCTGCATCTTCACCTGTAACATTTATTTGAAGATTAGATATTACATGCCCATTACCATAAAACTCACCTTTAAAAGAGTTTGATAAAGTGTTACCAATCGGAGCAAAATTACTTACTCCAGACATATCAATATCATTTTCTAGGATAAATTTAACACCTGATGTATCTTTACCAGCATTAACCAATTCAGCTAATTTGTTTAAATCGGAAGCATCTTTAAGATAATATGTATCACCTGATACAAAATCAGATAATGAAGAAACATAAACAACACCTGAACCAGGAGTTGTTGTGACGGTCATATTACCTAAATGAGGTGTTAAACCAGGAGTATATTGCCAACCGTCTGCAGTTGTAAAGCCAAGTCCTTGCATTACAGATGCTTTTTGCATATCAACATACGTTTTACCTGTTATGCCTGATACAGAGCCAACACCTATAGCATTTAAACCTAAATCTGTATTATAAACAGCATTTGTAACATTATCAAGAGTTGTTTGAATTTTACCAATTAATGCACCAGCAGCAATAGTTCCATTAGCTTGATTTTGAACATTGACATTACCTGTTGCATAAACATTTTTTACTCTATTTCTATTATATCCGTTTTGACCAATCAATCCACCTGCTGTTGTTAGCATAGCTTCTACATCACCAAGTGCATAAGAATTCTCAACCGAACCTGTTTGGAGAAATCCGACAAGACCACCAACAACATCTGTACCAGATACATCTCCTATTGCATAAGATTTTGATATCTCTCCAGAATAAACATTACCAACTAATCCACCAACATTTGCATAACCAGAAACAGTTACATCAGTATATGTTTTAATTACTTCAGTAGCTTCTATCATACCTACTAAGCCACCAGCAAAACAACCATTTACTGTACCACCATTTACATAATCATTATAGATTGAACTTGCAGCGGCACGACCAACTAAAGCCCCTATATAACCATTTGTTGCTGTAGATTTAATATCAACATTTTCAAGTCCAATATCTTGTATTAATGCATTTTCAATATAACCAAATAAACCAATTTCATCAGCTGAAGAGTTTATTTTTAGATTAGATATAATATGTCCATTACCATAAAAATTGCCTTTAAATGCATTAGAAGATGAACCTATTGGAGTAAAATTAGCAACTGATGACATATCTATATCATTTTCAAGGATAAACTTAACTCCTTGCGTATTTTTACCTGAGTTGACAAAACTTGCAAATTTTTCTAAATCATTTATCGTACCTATATAATAAGTATTTCCTGATAGAAAATCATCAACAGCAATATCTAAAGAACTAACATAAGTTTTGCCTGAAGATGAAGATGGATTAGATATTGATGGAGTTGGAATTGTTCCCCCGAACAATTTTTCTGCTAATTCACCACTTACACTTTCTAAAGTTCCATTTGTAGATGTAACTACAAATTTACCTTCAGAATTTAAAGTTGCAGTTACACCTTTTGCTGCTAATTTATTTATTACAGATTGAATTGTATCTGAAGAATTAAAAGTTAATGTCTGTGAAGATTGACCAGTTAATTTTATATTAAAATTATGAACTGTTGATGAAGTATCACCATATAAATCCATTAAAGTGGTAGATGTAGTTGCAGTTTCAGTTCTTTGAAACTGATTAATGATAATATAATTTGTTCCTGGATCATTGTATGACGTTTGTTGATTTGCACCATTTATCGTTAAAGATTTATAATTAGATTCATGAAGCAAACGTAAATAAATACGGCCATCACTTCCCTCATGAATATCAAAATCAAACCCATTACCAGGAATAGACATATAATCACTTAATTTCTGGCTTGATGTAGCATTTATAGTATAAGATTGATTCTGAGAATTAGTAATTTGTATAGATAAGGAGCCAAGTCCAAGTTCTCCCATAGTTCGATCTTTTAATTCATCAAATTCTTTTTTCTGATAAGTAAGCTTATCACCAGTATAAGTAATAAGTTGAGCATTTGAAGTCCCAGTTTGATTTGTAACTGAGCCAATAAAACCATATTGATCTACAATTAAATCACCACTACTAGCAGAACCTGTATGATTTCCTGGAGTTGTAATAAATCCATCTGAGGTTAAATTACCTGGAGTTGTTGTAGTTTCTGTATATGTAACCTTTGTTCCTACATATGTATATACTTCATTTCCAGAACCACCAAATAATTTTGATGCCAATGCACCTGATAATGTCCAACGTTCATCTGATGTTACTTTGAACTTGCCCTCGGAAGTTACAACAGCACTAATACCTTTATCTGCTAATTTATCAATTATTGTCTGAACGGAATCAGTAGAATTGAATGTAAGTGACTCTTCAGCACCACCTGCAACCTGAAGTTTTAAAGTCTGTGTTGCTGTACTTCCATCAAATAGTTCTGAAATTTTTGTATATTGACTTAATGTTTTAGTTTCTGTCGAGCTTGCGTAACCTAATTGAAACAACTCAGTATGTGCTGTACCCGAAGCACAACTATTATTACTACTAGGAGCATGATCATAGTTCATTTTGAGAAAAGTAATAAATGAACCAGAAACTGTAACTTTCTCATAATTATCGTAATCCTGACCATTAACCAACATTTGTAAAACACTACTACCATCATTAGAATGAGATAGTCCAGCTAGTTTTATCCCCCAATAAATATTAATATTTCCTAAACTAAAATATGGGTCATTAATAAAAGATATAATATCAGTAAATGTAGTATCATTATCAACAACGAGCGTATTAGACGAATACCATTGAAAATTATCTGGGATATGAGAAGGAGCCTTATACTTAGTTATGTTAAGTTCTTTTCCAAATACATCTGATCCTAAGATATCAACAAGTTTATCATCTACAGATATCTCATTATTTATTGTTTTACTATACGTAACCTTTTCACCAGTGAACTCATATCCTCCACTAGCGACTGTTATAGTTGTATCATATTCTATTTTGCCTGAACCTGTTATTGAGAAGTTGTAGCCGTTTGACCCTCCTTCTACCAAATCGGTATATTTTACTGATTTAGCTACATATGTATAATACTCATCTTCTGTCTTAACTTTTGTCAAGCCTAAAACATCAGCTAATGTTCCAGTTATAGCGGCATCACTTTTTATTACTAATTTATCTCCTGATAAATATGCATCAAATGCCATATCATATGTTGGGTCATATGTTTTTAAATTTTCAATATATGTTACAACATCTCTTAATGTTGTTGTTGATGAGTTAAACGTTTTAGTCGCATAACTACCTATCTTTAATGTATAACTACTTGCAGGTAATCTTGCATCATTATTTAATGGGTCTGATGCTCCTGGAGTCAATAATTCTGCTAAAGTAGCATCTAATGTTGCATCTGTTATGTTACCAAACAAATCTACAAATTCATCTTCTGGCCCAATCAATCCTGATGAACTGATATCACTTGATGCTGTTCCACTCTGATTAATTGAAGTCCCAATTAAACCTGTTGAAGACATATCACCTTCAGCATTTCCTCCTTGTGTTCCATTTACACCGATTGAACCTGTAGATGTTGTATTCTCTGCAGCCGTTCCACTTTGATTAACAGATGAACCAATTGTTCCTGTTGATGTTATATCTGTACTTGATTCACCAACTCCTAAATCAACTCCACTTATGTATTTTAATGGTTCATATTCTACATAAGAAATACTTCCACCTGATACAGATCCTCCTGTAACTACTGTCTCTGTTCTTATTCCTAATGCTGTTGGTAATGAACCTGTAATATATCCTCCAGTGATTGATATTACTCCATTTTCTATCTTTGCATATGTCTTACCACTTGTTCCATTTGCTGCATTTAATTGAGTGTTTAAAGTATTTAACCAATCACCGATTGTACTATCGCCTGTTGTATTAGTTGTTGATGAAACCTTTATTACTGTTCCATCATTTTTGTATATTGCATAATCTCTTAAATTATCTGCAATACCCAACTCTGAAAACTTTGTACTTGATGTAGCTTCTTTATCTTCACCTTTTGCATATATTGGATTGTTGCTTGATATTACCGTATCATAATCTGTTGTTACAAATCCTAATACATCAAATAATGTGCCGGATATCTCTACTCCATCTATTGATATTGTATTATCACTATTGATAGTCATTGTTCCACCAGCTGCTTCTACTGCTGATTTTACATCTGACAACTTAGCTGTTGTTGCAAAGTTTTTATTTGTACCATTTACGATTAATGAATAACTGTTTGTGTCTCCAACAATACTACCAATTGTTGAATCCCAAGTTATATCGCCTCCATCTTCTCCATATAATACAGATGAACTTGTTGAAGTTGTTGAAGTTGTTACTTCTAAATTACCACTGGTTATTGTTGTTTTGTATGAAGTAACTTCTAATCCTAATTTATCTAGTAATGTTCCTTCTAGTTCAACACCTTCTATTACTATATAGCCTTCAGAATCTATCTCTGCTGTTCCACCTGCTGCTTCTATATCTGCAAATATTTGATCTAATGTTGTACCAGAATCATAATTCTTTGCTGTTCCACCATTTATTGACAATGAATAAGTTGTAGGTGCTGCAAATGTTGCAATACCTGAACCCAATGAGCCCAATGCTGTACTACCACTAGCAACATTTGTTGTGCCTACTACCATTACTGGATTTACCGTGCTGAACCTTGTTCCATCTTCTATAGAATCAAAGCCCAATGCACCAACTAAAGTTCCTGTCATTGTAACATTATCTATTGTTATGGTATTATCATCATTTATCTTAAATGTTCCACCTGCTGATTCTATTTGATTTTTTAATGACGCTAATGTTGTATCTTTAGTATATGTTACTGTATTGCCATCGCCAACCTTTAAAGTGTAATCGGTTGTTGTTCCTAATATATCTCCTATTTTTGAATCTAATGTAATGTCATGTTCTACTGTCTCTGTCATTCCACTTCCACTAGAATCTGCTCCGGTAACGACTGTTAATGCTGATGATGTAACACTTGAACCTTGAGTTGTTGCATCTAAGCCTAATAATGTTGGTAATGTGCCTCCTAATGTTACACCTTTTATCTCTAAATTACCGTCTTTGAAATTGACTTCACCACCAGCTGCTTTTATATCATCTATTACTGTACTTAACTTAGTATCTTTTCCGTAACTCTTTGAAGCGCCTCCATCAATACTTAATGTTTGATTTCCTGTTGCTCCTAATTTCTCTAACGTTGTATCTAATGTTGCTGCTTCTGTATATTTTGTAATCTCTGAACTCATGCCTAAAGCATCTGCCAAAGTTCCTTCTATATAACCATCATCAATAATTATCTGATGAGTTGTACTATCAAATGAAGCATTTAAACCTTTTGCTTTTAAATCAGATACAAATTCATTTAATGTCTTGCCTGATAATCCAGATATCTCTCCTGTTAATGCCGTTCCATCTGATTTATATGCAACATATTTCATACTATCAGTTATACCTAATTCTGATAGCAACGTATTACCATCAGCATCATAACGTGATGTATGAGCTGAACTTGTTATTGTTGTTCCACCTTTGGATGCATCTAAACCTAAAGCATCCAATAATGTCCCTGAGATCTCATTTCCATTAGTGTTAATCGTTATAACACCATCTTTATCTATTGCGAAATCTACTCCACTTGCTTTTAATAAATCTTTTACATCACCTAAAGTTTTATCTGATGTAATATTATGTGTTGTTCCTCCAACTGTTAATGTTGTTGTATTAGTAATTCCTAATGAACTTAATTCTGTTGTTAAATCTGCTACATGATTTTGATTATATGTGAGCTTTGAACTCTCCATTACTAATCTATCAGTTGTTTCTGATAAATTCAATACGTCTAAAAGGTTGCTTCCTCCGTTAACTTTATCTAAGGTTGCTCCTTTTATTGTTATATTTCCAATGTTATCAATATCTGCATACTCTGCATTTAATGTTACTTTTAAATAATCTAGAAAATGTCCTACAGTATTTAATGCATATGTATTTCCACCATTAGGCGTTATTGTATAACTATCTCCATTCTTTGAAATTGTATGTTCTATACCTTCAATTACAACTTTTCCTGCTGTTAAACCTAATTTTGAAAATTCTGTATCTCTTGTTGCATATACTAATGAACCAGATACAGCGCCACTTACTGTATTATCTTTTAACTTCAATGCAGATTTAATTCCAGTTGCACCTTCATCTATCTCACTTAAACTTACACCAACTGTAAATGTACCTTTTTCTTCATCAAATTTTGCTGATACACCAACTTGTTGGAATTTTGATATTAAATCCCTAATTGTATCTTCTGTTGTTACACTAAATGCCTGTGAATTAACAGTAATTGTTCCGTTTTTTGCACCCAATAAACCAATTTTGGTATCCATTGTTGCAAATATCTCTTCATATATTACATGACCACTTGTAGCCTTTGTTGATGTTGCCAACGAATCAACTAATACATCATAAGATTGTCTTGCTGCCTCTGTTGTTGCTGTTGCTGTTGCAATATTTGTATTAGAAGATATAGCCAAATTTTGTAAGAACAAATCCATTGTTGGTATGCCAAACTGTGAATCTGTTATCTTTGATAAACAAGACTGAAAACTTGAAAAGAATGTCTTAATATTATTTACAACATCTAATAATTTTTCTTGTTCTTCTTTTTGTTGCTCTAAACTTGTTATCGTCTGTTGTTTTACTGATACTAATGCATCAACCCATCCACTTGTATCTAAACCTGATACGGATATTCCACTGAAAGATAATGTACCTGCCATAAGCTATACACCCCCTTTCAATGTTATTGATGATTCTGACTCTACTAATACACAACACAATTTCGCATAATCTTCGGCCTTGAAAATTATACGTAACAATTCATGGAAAATGTATGTACCGTGGCTTAAATAGCCTAAGATACTCTTAATCAACGATGCGCTCCGTTTTAAATTATCATCCTGATAGTTGTAAACTATATATAACCATTATATCGTATATGTGTACTTTTTACAATCATGAATATATGCATGAAACTAAAAATCTTTACAAAAGTTCATTGACTTTTTACAAAAATTCATTATTACTTAGGGCAAAATCTACACTATAAATTTATCTTTTCAGCATTTAATCAATTGCAATATATTAATGATAAATTTACCCCTAACATTTACCCCTAGCCCTAGCCCTAGCCTTTTACTGCTCCTTCATTTTCTCCTGAAATGAAATATTTTTGCATTGCTAAGAAAAATATTACTATAGGAATAGTCGCAAGTATTGAGCCTGCTGCAATAAAACGCCAATTTGAACTAAATAACCCTTGCAAATTGTTTATTCCAACAGGTAACGTATACATACAATCTTTGGTTAAAACAATACTAGGCCAAAGAAATTCCCCCCACGAACCAATAAATGTAAATATCGCAAGAACTGCCAATGATGGTTTTACTAAAGGTAAACATACTTTTACAAACATCTCAAATATATTACAACCATCTATTATTGCTGCTTCTTCCAAATCTCTCGGAACTTTCATAAACGCTTGACGCATTAAAAATATCCCAAAAGCATTTACTGCAAAAGGTAGAATTAAACCTAAATAACCCATAAAATTATTTACACTATCTATTAAATTTAATTTGATAGTTATTAAATAAACAGGCAACATTATTGATTGAAAAGGAATCATAATTGTTGCTAGTATTGAAAAAAATACAATTTTTTTCCCTTTAAATTCCATTCTTGCCAATGGATATGCGGCTAAAGATGATAAAATTAGATTTAACAATACTGTAAAGCCTGCTACAACCATACTGTTTATAAAATACGCAACAAAATTTACTCTATGCCAAACTCCTACATAATTTTCCCAAGTAAAATCTGTTGGAACTATTGTTGGGGGATAGGCAAATATATTTTCATTTACCCCCTTCAATGATGTTGATATTAACCAAATAAATGGAAATATTGACAATAATGATACAAATATCAATACTGAATGAATAGAAATTTTACTGATTATTTTCTTTAGCATAGAATAATAATATCATATTTTTATTTTTAAGTTATAATATTTTTTGAGGATATTTAATGACATCAATTTTATCGGATAAAACTAGCTACGAGGAAGTAAAAAATATTGTTGTAGATACTAATTTACAACATATTGCTATAATTATGGACGGAAACAGACGTTGGGCAAAAAATAAAGGATTCCCGTCTGCTGTTGGACATAAAAAAGGTGTTGATTCACTTAAATCAACCGTTTACGCTTGTAACGATTTTGGTATAAAGTATTTAACTGTTTATGCATTCTCTACAGAAAATTGGAATAGAAAACCTGAAGAAGTTGATTTTTTAATGAACTTACTTGGGAATACTATTAAAAATGAACTAGGAGAACTTCACGCAAATAATGTTGTTATTTCTTTTCTTGGAGATTTAACAAAACTTGCGCCTAAGTTACAAGAAATCTTATACCATGCGATTGATGTAACTAAAAATAATACAGGAGTTCATCTTCAAATTGCATTCAACTACGGTGCTAGAGACGAAATTGTTAATGCAACAAAAAAAATTGCTGAAAAAGTTAAAAATGGAGAATTTTCAATTGATGATATTTCAGAAGAAACCATTTCAAATTCTCTTTATACAGCCAACATGCCAGACCCTGATTTATTAATTAGAACAGGAGGCGAAAAAAGAATTTCTAATTATTTATTATGGCAAATTGCTTATGCAGAAATATTAGTTACTCAAGAATTTTGGCCTGAATTTAACAAAGATTCACTAGCAAATGCTGTTATTGACTTCCATAACAGACAAAGACGCTGGGGGAAATAGTATCAGGATAAGTTTTTTATAAGTTCCAATTTAACCCTGCCTGCTTTAAATTTAAAAGAATTAGCTAGTTTAATTTTATTTTCTGACTGTAATTTTTTTATTAAATCAACAGCTTTTTTCAAATGGTTACGATTCACTTTTAAATCAAGTGTTTTTTTAAATTTACCCATATAACCTTTTACTTTAGTCTCATCAAATACAAAAATAGACCAAGCCAACTTAGAATTCCAACCCTCAGGACAAGAAATATAATCTTCTAAATAACTATCATCACAACTTACTATACATCCGTGTGGAGTATTCATTTCTTTTGAAGATTCAGAAGCTGGAATATTCAAAGGATAAGGTTGCACATAATATGAGGCTCCTAAATGTTCCCTGAAATTTCCAACAAAATCGTTCATTACAATAAAATTACTTATATTTTTTATTAATAATTCTTGATACTTTTCTCTTTCAGATTTCTTTAAAGCATAACCTAATCCAGGAGCATTAAATGTTATAGCATAGCAATTACTATCACCAGACTTAATTGCACGTCCTGCAACAACTTGAGCGTATGCTCCACCTAAAGAATGACCAGTTATATAAATTTTTGCAGATTTATTTTTCTTTCTAATTTTTTTATAAATATTTGTTGCCTTTATCATTGAAGGTGGAATTCTTCTTGCAACAAAATGCATATCAGTTACAAAATCTAATGGATCATTTGTACCTCTGAATGCCAATATTAATTGATTATCTTTTTTAAAAACAGTATATGCAAGATTTAATTTTTTAATAACTTTACCTTTAGATTTAACTTCCATGTTCTCTATTGTATTTTGTTCACATAGAAGCCAACCATCAATTTCTTTAAAGATAGAGTTATTATAAACTTCTCTACTAAGAGCTTTACATATATCATAATTTTTTATCATTATTTTATTATACACATATTTATTATCCTTGCAAATAAATCATAAAATTTAAAATTTTAATTAAAATTAATCATAAAAAAAAGCCGTCTTCGTTAAGAGCGGCTACTAGACTTGGGGAGGAGGTATGAAAAACCTTTTGGTTTCTCATATTATGTTTTACGGACTATTTTCAAAACTCTTTATAAACTTTATTAAAAAATCATCTATTTGGTATAAAAAATTAAAGATTACAAATATTCATAATAGGGTTTTATTTATGTATTAGTGATATAATTTAATAATAAGGAATGGGAGTGTGTATATGGCACATATAGTAATTGACGAAAATAGATGTAAATCTTGTTATATATGTCTTAATACCTGTCCAAAAGGATTGATAAAAAAGAGTAAAAAAACAAGTAAATTAGGTGATTATCTAGTAGAATTTGATGATCCAAAACATGAATGTATCGGTTGTGCAATGTGTGCAACAAGATGTCCGGACATGGCAATAGTTGAGGTACATAAGTAAATGGAAGAAAAAGTATTAGTAAAAGGGAATTTTGCCATTGCTCAAGCAGCACTTAATGCAGGTTTGGAATGTTATTTTGGGTATCCTATAACTCCACAAACTGAAATTGGTGAATATTTAAGCGATGCAATGTATAAAAAAGGTTTAGGTTATGTATGTGCTGAAAGTGAACTTGCAGCTATCAACATGGTTTTAGGCGCAGCTTCAACCGGTGCAAAAGCCATGACAACATCTTCTTCATGTGCCGTTGCTTTAATGCAAGAAGCATTATCTTATGCATGCTCAGATGAAGTTCCGGTTGTTTTAGTAAATGTTATGAGAGCAGGTCCCGGGTTAGGTTATATTTATCCTGCACAAGGTGATTATTATCAAGCTGTTAAAGGTGGAGGAAACGGAGATTATAAATTGACTGTTCTTGCTCCATCTTCAGTTCAAGAATGTATTGATTTAACATATCGTGCATTTCACCTTGCTCACAAATACAGAAATCCAACCATGCTTCTAGCTGATGGTTTATTAGGTCAAATGATGGAACCTGCTGTATTTGGGAAATATCCTTATCCTGAGATTGATAATTCTTCTTGGGCTCTTACTGGAGCTAAAGGAAGAGAAGGACGTGCGATATTCTCTGTTGCAACATCAGAAGAAAAACAAAATCAACATATCTATGATTTGTTTGCTAAATACAAACAAATTGAAGAAAATGAAACTGATTGGGAAGAAATGAATACAGAAGATGCGAATGTTTTAATAGTTGCATTTGGTAGCATGACAAGAAATATTAAAGCAACTATGAATGTACTAAGGAAAGAAGGTATTAAAGCAGGTATCTTAAGACCTATAACTCTTTCACCATTCCCAACTAAAAGAATAAGTGAATTAGCTGCTAAAATCCCTAATATAATCGTGGTTGAAATGAATATGGGACAAATGGTTAATGATGTTAAAATCGCAGTAAATGGTCAAGCTAAAGTAGATTTAATCAACAGACCTGTAGGTCAATGGTTAAGTGTTGAAGAAATTACTCACGGTGTCAAAAATATATTGGAGAAAAATTATGCAAGTGTTTAAAATTCCGGAATCAATAAAAAAAGGCTCAAGATTTACATTCTGTCCGGGATGCGATCATGGTGTTGTTGTAAGAATAATTGCAGAACTACTTGATGAGATGAATTTAAGAGAAGATACAATTTGTGCAACGTCAATCGGTTGTTCTGTGTTCTTGTATGATTTTCTTGATATAGATTGTATAGAATCTCCTCACGGTCGTGCAATGGCTGAGGCAACAGGTGTAAAAAGAGCTAGACCGAATAAGTTTGTATTTACTTATCAAGGTGATGGTGATTTTGCATCAATTGGTTTGGCTGAATCTATGCATGCTGCATTAAGAGGAGAAAAAATAACTGGTATTTGTATAAATAATACAACATACGGTATGACTGGTGGACAGATGGGACCTACAACATTACTAGGTCAAAAAACTACAACTTCACCTATGGGAAGATTTACAGGTACTTATGGCTATCCAATACATGTTGCAGAACAAATTGCATTATGTGATGGAACAGCTTTTTCAGCAAGAGTTGCTGTTGATTCAGTAGCGCACATTAATCAAGCAAAGAAAGCGTTTAGAAAAGCGTTTGAAATTCAACAAAAGGGATTAGGATTAACATTTATTGAAGTTTTAGGAACTTGTCCTACTAACTGGAAAATGACTCCTGATCAAGCACATGAAAGACTTAGAAAAGAAATGATAGAAATATACCCTCTTGGAGTATATAAAGACGTAACAGCTGAGGTAAAAGAATAATGGAACAAAATTTTATACTCGCAGGTTTTGGCGGACAAGGGATTTTATTTGCAGGAAAAGTTCTTGCAAACGCATTTATGTTAATGGGTAAAAATGTAACTTGGTACCCTTGCTATGGTGCTGAAATGAGAGGTGGAACTGTTAATTGTGAGATAGTTATTTCTGATGATGAAGTAAGTTCTGTTCACAAAGAAAATGCTGATTGTATTATTGTTTTAAACCAATTATCATTCGATAGATTTTTACCAAAAGTTAAGCAAGGTGGGTTAATTTTTTCTAACAAAACTCTTGTTAAAGAAAATAAATCAAGAAACGACATTAAATATTTATCACTCCCAATGACTGATATAGCAAATGAATCAGGATATAATAAACTTGCTAATATGGTTGCATTGGGTGCTTTGACAAATGTTATAAAAGGTTTGAATGAAGAAATTTTGGGAAAGGCTCTTGAGAAAGTGCTAACAGAAGACAAAAAATATCTTCTTTATCCAAACTTAGAGGTTATAAAATTGGGTATAGATGCTCTAACTCCTGTATATTAATTAGTCTAAAAAGTTGATTAAAAAAAATAAAAAAAATGCTAAACTTTTAACAAAGGAATATGATTTTGAAAAAGAAACATTTACAACAACACATACAGGAAAAAGAATCGCAAATCCAAAAGTTCAAGATGAGACTAAAATCATCTGATTTGTGTGAAAGTCTTTATAACAAAGCTATTTTAGAAAAAGCTATATTAAAGAAAGAATTAGAAGAAGCTCAAAAAAATAAATTTGTTGAAGCAGTAAAAAAATTTATCCCAAAGAAAAAAGAATTAATCTGTGATTATTTTAAATAGAATTCAGATATTCTTTTAACATAGGAACTCTTTTACGTTTTGGTAGCATTGAAATATCATTAATATTTTGAGCAAAATCTTCTATTGGTTCTTTTATGCCAACAAATTGCAATGTTTTTTCTAATCTAATTGAACCTTTAGTAAAATCATGTTTCATTGCAGCAATCATACATTTATTAAAAATTTCACGTTTCATTTTTTTAGATTGAGAGGTTTCTTTTGCACCATAATTCCTTAAAAATACATGTGTCACATCTGATATATTTGATTCCGAAAATTTAGTTGATAAATCATCAACAATTCTAATACTTTTACCAACTTGCACAAAATTGTTAGGGTTATTACAATCATAAGAATCAATTAAATCAAAAGACTCTTTTGTCGCTGATTTGTTTAAACTCACAAAATCTTTTACTAAATTATCATAAGCCCTTTGAGGAAGTTTTGAAAATGTTGGAAGATATGTTTCATTATAATATTTTGTGATATTTTTCATTAATTTTCTATCTGGCAGTATCCCATTTTCAAGCATATTATAATATCTAGATGAGAGGTCAAAAGGAATACCTGCATTTACAGATTTTTTTGATGATCCTAATGCATTTTTAAATATTTCAAAATCTCCAAAACGTGCGACTATATAACCAAAATAAGATTTAAAACCTTTAAAACCATCATATTTAACATGTTTTCTTTTAATTGGAGTATCTATATAAGGTTTTTCATCTTTGTCAACTCTGAATACATAATAATCATCTATTTTATATGTATTATGAAATTTACCTTCTCCTAATTTATGTTTATCATTTGATCTTTTTGAAATAACATTTGCTAATTCTTGTTTTAGAACTTCTTTTTGTTCTCTTGACGGATTATCACAGCGAAGAAACTCTTCAAATTGCTTTGAAAAATTAGTTTTATAACCAGAAAAATTAATATTATTTTGATATGAATTAATCATATTTAATAAATGCATCTAAATAAAATTTTTGCTACTTATAAAATCCTGTTTTGATAGAGTTTTTGCCGAATTTTTCTTCAATTCTATCAATACATTTTGCAAGTTTTTCATCTTTGTCTGAACTAGTATCAAACAAAAATAACTGCTCTTCTGCGTTATAAGTTAATCCTTCTAACATTACACCTGTACTTCGATATAGTGTACCTGATGAATAAATTGCATCTAAAAGCTCAGCTGTTTCATTTTGAACAGTTAATTCAAAATTTGTCGGTTGAAGTAGAGTTTTACGTTTTGTATAAACATAAAAATCTTTTGTTCTTAGCATTACCCCAACTATCGAACATTTCCCGTTATGCTTTCTTAATCTTGAACAAGCATTATGAATATGACGAGAAATTTCTGATTTTATAACTGATATATCTGATGTAAAACCACCTATTGCAGATGTGTTTTGGATAGATTTTGGAGGTTCATATTTGTTTGAAACAGGTGACACGACTTGTCCTATAAGCTCATGTTTTAATTCAACTCCAACTTTTCCAAGTTTAGCTTTTAACCATTCATCAGAGCGTGAGATTAAATCTGTTCCGTTTAAAATTCCCCATCTTTGACAGAACTTATATGTCTGACGACCAACTCCCCAAATTTCTTCGACTTTTGTTGCTCGCATTTCTTTTATGATTTTTCTTGAACCTATAGCATAAATTCCACCTGTATTTTTAGCTTTGTCACTTGCTAATTTTGCCAAAGTTTTTGTAAGACTTATCCCAATAGATACATCAATATCAGTTTTTTCTTTTATAGTTTCCTTTATCATTCTTGCGATATCAATATAATTCTTTTGATAAAGTTTTCTTGTACCAGTCAAATCAATAAATGCTTCATCAATTGAATAAACTTCAACATCTGGGGAAAATTCTCTCAAACAATCCATTACACGCTTTGAAAACCAACGATATCTCTCGTGTTCAGCTTTTATGTATATGGCTTTGGGGAATTCTTTTTTTGCCATAAAATATGGCATTCCCATTTTAACCCCCATTTTTTTAGCTTCACGAGAACGAGAAATAACGCATCCCTCATTGTTTGAAAGAACACAAACAGGTTGACCTTTGAGCTTTGGCTCTACTGCCTGCTCACAGGTTACGAAAAACGAATCACAATCTACTAATGCTATTATTCGTCCCATAACAATAGTGTATCAATAATTAATCATTTTTAAAAGTTATCAAACTATAATTTCAATATTTTTTTAAGATACTGACCTGTATAAGATTCTTTTACTTTTGCAACTTCGCTTGGGGTTCCTTGAGCAACAATTGTTCCACCGTTTACACCACCATCAGGCCCTAAATCAATTATGTTATCTGCAATTTTTATTAAATCCATATTATGTTCAATTACCAAAATAGTGTTTCCATTATCTGCAAGCTGATGTAAAATTTTAATCAATTTATCTAAATCAGCCCAATGTAAACCAACTGACGGCTCATCTAATAAATATAATGTTTTACCAGTTGCTCGTTTGTTTAATTCTGATGCAAGTTTAATTCTTTGAGCCTCACCACCTGATAATGTTGTAGCGCTTTGACCAAGTTTGATATAATCCAACCCAACGTCATTTAATGTTTGTAATTTATTTTTAATTTGAGGGACAGAGTCAAAAAATTCTAATGCCTCTTTTACGCTCATTTCCAAAACATCATAAATAGTTTTACCCTTGTATTTAACTTCTAATGTTTCTCTGTTATATCGTTTACCACCACAGACATCACATTTTACATAAACATCAGACAAGAAATTCATCTCAATTTTTAATAATCCGTCACCCTTGCAAGCCTCACAACGCCCACCTTTTACATTGAAACTAAATCTTCCAGCTTTATATCCACGCATTTTTGATTCATTAGTTTTTGCAAACAATTCTCTTATAGGAGTAAATACATCTGTATAAGTTGCAGGGTTAGAACGTGGAGTTCTACCTATTGGAGATTGGTCAATTTCAATGATTTTATCAATGTTTTCAAACCCTAAAATTTCATCAACTCCTTGAGGTTTTGGTTTGTTTCCTCTTAGCTTGTGAATTGCATATTGGCAGATAATATCACTCATCAAGGTTGATTTTCCTGAACCTGAAACCCCTGTTAGGACATTAATTTTACCTAGTGGAATATCTAAATCAATATTTTTTAGGTTGTTCAAATGAGCATTTTTTATCTGTAAGAAATTTCCGTTTCCTTCTCTTAATTTATCAGGAATAGGAATAAATTTTTCGCCTGAAAGATATTTCCCTGTTATAGATTCCTCGACTTTCATAATATCTTCCATACTACCTTGAGCAACAATTCTTCCTCCGTTTACACCTGCTTTTGGTCCAATGTCTACGATATAATCTGCATTTCTCATTGTTTCTTCATCGTGTTCAACTACAATCAATGTGTTACCAAGATTTCTTAAACGAATTAATGTTTTTATTAATCGGTCATTATCTTTTTGGTGCAAACCGATAGAAGGTTCATCTAATACATACAAAACTCCTGATAAACCACTACCGATTTGTGTTGCAAGACGAATTCTTTGAGCTTCGCCTCCTGATAAAGTTCCTGCAGTTCTTGCAAGTGAAAGATAACTTAAGCCTACATCAATCAAGAATTTTAACCTTGCTCTTATTTCGTCCAAAACTTGTTTTGCAATCTTCATTTGAAAATCAGTTAATGAAAGATATAGTTCTGAAACAAATTCATAAGCCTCATCTATCGGCATTGTACAAAACTCATGAATATTAACCTCTTTTGTTGTACCTTTCAATCTAACTGCTAATGGGAAAGGTTTAAGTCTTGCCCCCCCACAAGCCTCACAAGGTTTGGTTATCATGTATTTTTCTATTTCTTCTCGCCAATATTCGCCACCAGCTTCGTTATATCGTTTCATCAAAAACGGTATTACACCACAAAATCTTTGATAACGAGTTTTGTATCTATGAGAACCAAATTGTTTTACAGTAAGTTTAACAATGTTATCACTACCATATAAAATTATTTTTTGATGTTCTTCTGGTAAATCCTTAAATGGTGTATCTAAATTAATCCCACATTCAATAGAAACAGATGCCAACAAATCCTTGTAATAATCAGTTGAGCTCTTACTCCAAGGATAAATTGCTCCCTCATTAATAGATTTTGTTCTATCAGGAACAACCAAATCAGGAGATATTTGATAATCAACACCAATACCTGAACACTTTTCACACGCACCATAAGGACTGTTAAAACTGAATATTCTAGGTGCTAATTCTTCAAAACTTAAATTACAATGTTCACATGCCAGTTTTTCACTGTAAATAACTTCACCCTGTCCGATAACATCAACAACAGTAACCCCATCAGCTTTTTTAAGCGCAGTTTGAACACTATCTGCAATTCTTGATTTTGCAGACTCTTTTACAACAACACGATCAACTACAACATAAATATCGTGTTTTTTAGTTTTTGCAAGTTTAACTTCATCTTCATCAATATTGTATATCTCACCATCGATTTTAACTCTCGCAAAACCTTCTTGTCTAAGTTCTTCAAACAATGATAAGAATTCACCCTTCTTGCCTCTTGCAACAGGTGCCATAATCTGAATTTTAGTACCTTCAGGATTTTTCATAATACTATTAACAATCTCGTCAATAGTTTGAGGTTTGATTTCTGCTCCACATTGAGGACAATATGGAGTTCCAACACGAGCAAATAAAAGTCTTAAATAATCATAAATTTCTGTTACAGTACCAACAGTTGAACGAGGATTATTACTTGTAGATTTTTGATCAATTGATATTGCAGGAGTAAGCCCATCAATATTATCAACATCAGGTTTATCCATTTGCCCTAAAAATTGGCGAGCATAAGTTGAAAGACTCTCTACATAACGTCTTTGTCCTTCTGCAAAAATTGTATCAAATGCAAGTGAACTTTTCCCCGAACCTGACACTCCAGTAAATACGATTAACTCATTTTTAGGAATCTCTAAAGATACATTTTTAAGGTTATGTTCCCTTGCTCCCTTTATCGTAATTTTATCGTTCATAACAGCATTATACATCAATCATTATTCAAAAGAAAAATTTGGATTATTATAATTTAATCTAAATCTATAAATCAATGTCAATTGTAAAGTTATCAAGTCCGATTTCTTGTAACAATGCGATATATGAATTATAGTAAACTCGCATTGCGTCAATAAACTCGTTCAATAACTCTTGATGAGAATGTTCTACAACGATTAAGTTAGTTAATACTGTATTACCTTTTTGGTATCTTTGTTTTGATAAATTAAGTATTTTTCTTGATTCATCTAAAATATCTTTATAATGTTCTACATTTTCTTGAGCCATCACAAACTTGTCGTAGTTTGTATGAATAACATTTTTAGTAATATTTATAATTGAATTGTATTCCAATTGTGCTTTTTCATATTCTAATTTTGCATTTTTAATCTCAGGATTATACAAATATAATGATGGAATATCAAATCCTGCTCCAACATAAGCACCCGGAGTACCATAATGCGCAAATGCATAACCACCTGACAAATACAAATCAGGAACTCTTTGTCTCAATGCTACTGTAATATCTCTTTTGGCTTTTTGAACTTTATCTTCAGCCATTTTAATGTCATAACGATTCTTAAATGCTACTGTTTCCAATTCCGAATAATCAGGCAAGCTCAATTGAGTAAAAAATTCTTTACTGAAAATTGAATCTTCTTTTGCATCATATAATGTTGGATTATTAGCTAAATTTAGAACTTTATTAAAATTGTATTGAGCAGTTCTTATATCTGCTTGAGCTCTATTTATCTGAACCAACTGTTTCTTCAATCTCATATCAGCTTGAAGAACATCTATTTCATAGTTAGGTGAAGATTTTGGACGTTTCTTAGCAATATCTAATAAATCTTCTAATAATTCTCGTCTTTCTTCTAAAATTCTTAATTCAGATTTTGCAACAAGCAAATTAAAATAAGATATTCTAACTCTTAATTTTAGCTTAAATTCATAATCTTTAATTTTATTTTGGGTATATGAAAGTTCTGCTTGTGCAGATTTTTTTCTAGCACCACGTTTCGTAATCTCGATAGGTAATGTTATACCTATTTGGCTCGAATTACCTCTTGCAATAGGCCCCATCAATAGATTTGATTGGAATTGTGGGTTTCTTAGAGCATTAGCTTTTTTTACATCATTTTGAGAGATACCTAAATCTTTTCTTTGCTCTTGAAGTTCAATATTACCTTCCAATGCAAGATTCATTGCTTCTTCTAAAGATATTTTGTGTCTATCTGTTTCAGAATGAGCAAGTTCGCTTGAATCAACAATTGCGTATGATGCCAAGCAAATGTTAAACATTAATAATACTGCCAGAATAAATCTCTTCATATAATATTATTTTATGATAAAAAATTTTATAGACAAATAGTTTGTAATATTTTATTGACAAAGGTTATATAATTTTGTAGGATTAATTAACTATTATGGAGGTATTATGAAAAAGTTAATAATTTTACTTTTAATATTTTTATTTAATCCTATAAAATCTTATGCTGTTAATAATGCAGAAACAGGTATCCGAATCATGAATGAAAGAAATAAAACATATATTATAGATGTTATTCCAAATTCACCAGCCGCAAGAGCAAATATTTTACCAACAACTAAAATATATAAAATTAACAATGAGAATATAAGAAAATATTCTGCAATTGAAACAATTAATATGTTGTTTGGAGAGCCTGATACTGAAGTTAAATTATTAATTGAAGTTAAAAATCACAAACAAGAAATAACTTTAAAAAGAGAGTTATTGAAATATAATAATACTATTCCTAAAAATGAATGTATGAGTAAGTGGATTCAAATTGCACCACCATATTTTGCAAAAAATGAATTACTAATCAATGATGAAGATTACCCAAGAAGAATAAAAAAATACATATATGCTAATAATTATTGGGTTAATAGAAGAAAAAACTTTGAAGAAACATACAATTTCTTAAAACAATATGACACACAAAAAAATTTAATTAATTATATCAAAAAACAATCAGAGAATAGAGAAGGTCCTAAAGGTCAACAATGTTTCTTATTGATGAATGATCAAATAATATATGCAAATAATCTTGCTAAAAGAAAATAATATATTATTCAAAAAAATCATAAAAATTATAAAACTGATAAGGATATTCTAGAGTTATTTTTTCAAGAAAATCTACAAAACTTTTTTGAAGGTTTTCTAAATTATCACTGCGAGAATTATCTCTATTGAATTTTGATGATTTAACTATAAAATTATTATTCTTTTCTTTCAAACATGCCAGCATATAAATTGGACTATCCATCATAAGTGCAAACTTTAATGTCCCAAGGGGTAAATGTACTTTTTTACCCAAAAGATGCGATTCATAACATTTATTTGTATTTTGTGCAGATAGTCTATCCCCTGACATAAATACTATTTCACCTTGTTCAAGTTTTGATTTTATATCGATAGCCGTTTCTATCCCTATTTCTTCAACAGGATAAACTGATATATCTTGTGTTTTTGATAGGGTATTTATAAAATCATTGAACTTTTCACAATGAGATTTTTGCATAAAAATATTCACTTTTTTATGGTTCTTTTTCATCATTAAATTTCTTAAAAGTTCAATATTCCCCGTATGAGTAACAATAAAAAAGACTCCATTATCCTTTAGTTCATCTTTTAACTCTTTATCTTCTATCTCAAAATTTAATTTGGTTGTGTTTCCATATACTTCCAACTTATCAACCAATGATAATGAATAAGATAAAATATGCTTAAATGAGTTTTTAAAAGATGGCTTATATTTTTTATTATTTGTATATTTATACAATGTTTCAAAATAGATTTTGGAATACTCCCTTAAGCTTCTTGATGATAAAAATGTAATTAATCCAACCCACCAAGCTATCCATTCAACTGGTTTTCTTCCTAATAATTTATATACAAACCAAGTTACTTTTAAACGTTTTATCCCTGCAGAACGTTCTTTTATCTGATACCATTTTTTCTTCATGTTAGAATTTTAGCATGAAAGTAGTTCTTGCAAATATTGAAAATATAATAAACTCTAACAATAAATCACAAATCCTTAATTTTGCTCAAAAAGATATGACAAATGAAAAAAAACTTCTTCAACATTCTTTGGGAAGATTTTTAGTAGATTTTTGTTTAGACAAATTTTATGGAATAAAAGAATACAATATCTCAATTGATAAAGAGGGAAAACCTTGTTTGGATAAGGAAATTAATTTTAGTATTTCGCATTCTAATAATTTTGTAATGATTGCCCTATCAAAATCTCCTATTGGTGTTGATATTGAACAGATTAGAAATAGAGATTTTAAGTCAATATTAAATCACTATAATATAGAAAAAAATGTTAATTCCACCGAATTTTATCAACTATGGACTGATTATGAAGCAAGGATTAAATCAGGACTAGAAGATAAATCTATAAGTTACAGATTAAATAACTATATTTTATCAATATCATCAAATAGTACACAGCTTGAAATATATGAGGCAATTATTCCAACTGATAACATCAATCCTAATGTACTTATAAGTTTGAAACCTGCAAATATCAAAAGAAAGAATGAAAATACCGTTGATGCACAAGCTGAAAATACTGCAATATTAGAATTTTTACCTCCACTTGATTTAAAAATAGAATAATCTATTGTAAAGCCTATTATCAGAAACCCTGTAAGTATTGTAAAAACATTCACTGGAATTTTAAATATTTGAGTAATCGCAATACTTATTAATACACCTAGAATTGGTGGAATAATTATTTTTAGAGATTTTTTGCCATATAAAATTGATAAAAATAATATAAAAGATAAAAATAATATTGGAATTACTGGCTCAATATTTTTTCTACATTTATACAAGTTTTTAGAAACATCTTTTTGAATATTAACTATTTGAATACCATTGATATTTTGTAAAATAGATTTATCTAAATCATAAGCTAAAATAAAATATTTATTATTATCTAATTTGAAAGATGAGTAATCAAAATCATTAATCAAACTAGATTTTTCTTGTTTTATATTTAATATTTGCTCTTTAGTTAAGAATGTTGCATATTTGTCTAAATTATTTTTATACAATTTATCAACAAAATTTATATTTTCTTTTTGTCTTTCAGTTGTTGGTACAAACTTTGTCCCTGAAATATAATTCACATTATTTTTATTCAAAATATCTGTAATAATTTCTTCTTTTTTTTGATTTGGAACAATTATAAAACATACATCTTTATTTTCAGGGTTAACTAATTGTTGATTTATCTTTTCAGCCTTTGCCAATGATTTATTTGGAGTATAAAGATTTTTTATACTATCATCAAATTTTAACTGAGAAAATCCGATTATAATTAAGCCTAAAGTTATTATATAAAATGCTTTTTTATTTATTTCTATTTGAGGACAATCTTCTTTTATATTTCCAGTTTCAAATGGGAATAAAGGAAATACTAATGTTACGAATAAATAAACTCCAATAAGTCCGAATATTGTATAAACAGATATTTGGTTTAACAAATTAATATTCGGAATCAATAAAAGAGCGAATGCTATTATTGTTGTTAGCATTGAAGATGTTAGATTTTTATAAAATATTTTATCGTGTGTTTTATGCGAATAATAATGAAGTGAATAATCTATGCCAATTCCTATTAAAGTTGTTGCAAATACCATTGTCAAAATATGTATTTGATTGAATATTAAAGATGTTCCTATATATCCACAACCAAAGCCAAATAATATACTCATCATTATTGCAAAAAATATTTTATAAGATGAGAACATATAACTACATAAAAATATTACAAATAATATCGCTAAAATACAGAATATATTTATCTGAATAGATGATAATTTTGCTGTTTTGTACGAATGAACTGGTGTTCCTGATAAATAAGTATTATAATTTTTTGCAATAGAAATAATTTTTCCAACATCTTGAGTTTTTACTTTGATTATTGAATAAAATTTGTCATTCATATAAAAACTATTATTAAAATTTGTCTGAATAAAATCCGTTACAAATAAGTATGGATCTTTTTCTATGCTAACTATTGGAATTCCCATTGGATTATATAAAAGCATAAGGCTATTATTCTGAATGTCTGAATATTTGCCCTGTTTTAATAATTCTCTTGTTTTATAGGTTAAGAAAATTTTAGGGCTTTTATTCAGCCTTGATAAATAGTTTGATTCATCTGTTGAAATTATATCCCCTGCTTTTTTATCATAAATTTCCTTACAAAATTTTTCCTGCTCTTGTTTCAATTCAACAGAATCATCGGATTCAAAAATTACACTTATATCAGAATTAACTTTTTTGTTTAAATCAATTAAAACTTTGGTTTGCTCATCTTCTTTTATAATAGACTTTAGAATATCAGTTTCAAAAGAAGGTTTGTTTATTAATACATAAACTAATCCAACAAAAAATATTAAAATTAAAGTTATAGCCTTTTTCATTAGCTTTCCTTAAAATTAATTCTGGTTGAACTTCCATCAACATTTTTTATTTCTATTACATTAATTTTGTTATCGCCTGAAATATATAATCTTTGGACATATTTTTTCATCTGAGAATTTCTAGGAACTAATCCTAATTCCCAATGGTCAGATTTTACAAAATAAAAATCAAAATTCTTTTCTAAAGATGAATAATTCCTATTTATTATATCATTGATTATTTTGTTAACTTGCTCATTTCTATTGTAAGCAGTTGTCATATTAACAGGATATTTTGTATAAAATATAACACCTCTATTTTTATCAAAAACAAAATCCCCACCCGAATTTAAAACAACAGGAGAATTTGGTATTGTTTTTGTTTGGGTAAATTTACATCTAACACTATTCCCAAAATCAGGAATAGAATTCATAACACATCTAGCACAAGATGGATGAGAAAAAACATCCGATGCTAGAACACTATTTGTTATCAATATCATTATTAAAATTATTTTCAATAAATTTTTCATATTCTGTTATTTTTTCTTTCATTTTTTTAGGAATTTCATATATCGTTTCTTTTGTTTTTATATCAACACACATTTGCATAGATCTTGCTGTGAATATTTTTTCCTCAGTTTTATCATTGTAAATTGTATATTTAATTATAATTGATGGTTCAATTTCTTCCAATTCACATCCTATCCTAATTCTATCGCCAAAATTTAGTGACTTAATATATTTCATATCCATTTTGACAATAGGAAACATAAAACCATCATTATGCATATCCATATATGAATAATTTATTTTATCAAACATTTCACAACGAGCTTGTTCTAAATATTTTAAATAATTCCCATGCCAGACAATATTCATTGGGTCTAAGTCATAAAATTGCACTTCAATATATGTAGTTGTTTTTATCATAATTATTACCTATTCAAAAACATTAATTTTAGGGAATTGTCCACTTGAATATACTTTATCACCTTTTTGATATTTATACAAAATTGAATTCTCATTTTCTGTAAAAATTAAATCAATTTCCTTATCAGGAACTATCAAATTAGAGAATTTTATTTTCTTTAATTGCCCCATAGCTAAATCATATCCAAATAATTCTTTAATATAAAACGCAGCATAATAAAGCTGAACAACCCCAGGAACTATTGGATAATTCTCAAAATGACCTTTAAAGAAATTGCTATCCCTATGGAAAATCAAACTTAAATTTGTTTGTTCTCTTTTGGTAATAATAGGAAGCGTTACATTTATATCAAATAACTCTAAAATATAATCTCTATTTATTTTCCCAAAAGAGTTTTTAGGAATTTCGTCAACAAATTTCCATTTTTGAGGAATGATTTTACTCTTGTCTTTAAGAAATTGTTTCAAATCTTTGATAATTTGCTTCATTCCATTTTGAATAAATTTATTTTGACCTTCTTCATTTAAAACAACCAAACAACCAACTTTTTCTCCAATTTTGTCACAATAAGATTTTTCAACAAAATCAATCTCATTAACAAATTTTTCTAACTCAGTTAATGAAACTCTCTCATCTTGAATTTTAACAACTCTATCTTTTCGAGAAATTATTTTTATCCCATCAGATGTTTGAACAATTTTATCAGGAAGCTGAAACTCATCAAATAACATATAAGGAGCTTTTACAACATCATCTTTAATCTCAACTCTTTTTAACAATTGATGCAACATATCAGGTTTTGTCTTATAACAAAGAACACCTGTTTCTGTACAACCATACATATCAATTACATCAGTATAATTTAATAACTCCTCAAAATCTTTTTCTTCTAATTTCGCTCCTGCAGATGTAATTAAAATAGGTTTATTCTCCGGAATAATGTCATATTTAACCATACGGCTTAAAAATGCTGGCGTTGAAACAAAAACAGAATCCTTTGAAGATAAATCCTGTGGATAAACTACTCTGGTTGTATTTATTGGTATACCTAAAGCCATTGGTAAAAACAAACATACAGTACATCCATAATGATGAGCTAATGTTGATGAAGTCAAAAATTCTGTTGCTTTTGAAAAATCATAAATTTCTGACATATCTTGAGCTTCTGCAATCAAGTTTTTTATTGCAACAGGTATCATTTTAGGAGTTGAAGTTGTTCCTGATGTTAGGAAATTTATGACATAATCTTGATTAATTTCTCCTAATTCAACATCATCTTCAGAATCAAAAATTTCTTCTATAAATAAGCCTTCTGTATATTGTAATTTAGTTTTATCAGAAATAATAACGACATTAATTTCTAAATAAATACAACTAAATAAATTTACTAAAAATAAAAAAGTATCATCTCCAGATAAAACTACCTGATCAGGATTAAGCTTTTTGATATGACTCATCTGTTTTTTTACAACAGATTTAAACTCTCTACATGTTATTTTCTGACCATTATGAACCAAGAAAACAACATTATCATTATCTAACACTTAACTCCAACCTTTCTTTTATACCAAATTCTGATTGGATACTCAATTATAAATGTCAAACCTATTAGACAATAGGAAATACAACCATTATAAATAGCCCAAACTTTATTTGAATAAAATAGAGTTAATAATGACATAAATAAATTAAACCCTGTTACGCAAGTCCAAACATAAGTTAAATTCCTTGTATAATCAATTATTTCAGGAACTAATTCCCCATCAATTCTTTGTGCTATTCTTTGAATAAAACTTTTTTCTTGAAATAAAGAAATAAAAAATAACATAAAATATACAAAATTCATTAATACAGGATAAAGTTTTAGAGAATTTAATTTTGTATAATAAAATCCTCCAATAACACATAGACTTATAATTATAGGAAATAATGTTTTTATTTTTTTCATAATTACAATTATTCTTGTAATAAGCTTTCTATTGTCATTACAACATCTTTAATAGTTCTAATTTGCTTGAAATTTTCTGGTGGAATTTTCTTCTTAGTATATTGTTGAAGCCTGACAGCCAAATCAACAGCATCAACACTATCCAAATCTAAATCTTCAAATAGATTTGCATCATACAAAACATTTTCAGGAGGTACTTCAAAATCATCTACAAGTATTCCTTTTAGTATTTCAAAAATATCATCAGTTGTTAATTCAGGCATTTTTATTAGACTCCACAAATTCTGCTAATGTATTAACTGAATAAAAAAGTTTAGAATTTTTTTCTTTATCAGAATCAATTTTAAGATTATATTTTTTCTGTAAAGCCATTCCAATTTCTAAAGCATCAATAGAATCAAGACCTAACCCGTCATTGAATAATGGCTCATCATCTTTTATATCATCTACTGTTAAATCTTCTAAATCTAATGATTTAATAATTAAATCTTTTATTTCTTCTTTTAATTCCATAATATTTTTATACTATAAAAAAACATAATCTTCAACTTTTACAATATAGAGTATTTGCAATTGAGCACGTAATTTCTTTCCTCATTGTAACTCTATCAGGATTTTCAAAATCTTTTATATTTATTTCTTCAAGGGTTTCTATATAATAATTAATAGGTTTACTCCCTGCATCTAAAATAGATTGACCAATTTGAAGGAAATCATAATCATTTGTTATCCTGATTGGCTGGATATTTTTATCTGCATTCATTGCAACAACAGCTGCCCCTTTTTTTATTCTTGGGAATTCATCTTTTTTATGACGACGTCCCATTGGGAAAATTATTATATTATAACCATTGTCTAAATATTTTTTTGTAACATCAACCATTTCTTCAAGTTCAAGCCCACTTGAAATACAAATATTTCTTATAATATTTTTCATAAAAATATTGTTCATTAATTCTTTTTTGGCAAAACAAACTGATTTTGGAATAAGACTAATCAAAATCACAATATCAATAAAACTTGGGTGAGTTGATACAATAACTTTATTTTCTATATTTCTTAATTTTTCAACATCTTTAATATGAACTTTAATTATCCCAAACCATTCTATTAATCTTGTAAAAAATCGCCAAGATTTTCTGATAACAGTTGCAAAGTAATCTTTTTGTTTTTGTCCTCTATAGAATAATTTTATTAAAGGAAAAATTAAAAAACTAATAGTTAAAGCCCCAATACCAAAAACAGAAAAACATATTAATACAGATAATGAACGAAAGAATTTAATCATAATCTTTTAAATACCCCTAATCCACTTTGCCAAATATTTTTTTCTTTGTTTAAAAATCTAATAAATTCTTCTATTGGTTCAACTTTGCAATCTTGTTGAGAAAATACATATTCCCCATCTTTTTTTGTTGAAATGATTAACCCAACCCCAATTTCATCTGCATAACACATACAAGTTTTTGTATCTTCTTGAATAATTGCAGATATTATTCCTGTAGCTAATGAATCCTCACCAGCTGAGATTGCATTGTATGCATTTGTAATCTTTTTCATTTGGGAAAATGCTGCAACTGAATAATTATGAACAGAAGCTGAAAATTTTATTGGTGATACCATATTTTCTTCTGTGTATTGCGAAATTATTTCATTTAATCTATCAAATTCACCATATTTTGAAGATAAAATTATATTATCAACATCTTCTTGATAAATATTTTCTAATAACGAAAAAACTATTTTATCAAGCTTGCTTAACTTTCTTCTAACCATCATTGGAAGAAAAGAAACATCTATATCATCACCTTTTATAATATGGAACTTCTCTATGTCGAAAGTTTTCATGCTAATATAATATTACAAAAGAGAAATTATGAACATCACTATTACTAAATACAACTGCATTTGTAATCTAGGTCGTAATATTGACGAAGTTTACGAAAACGCTATTCTTGGGAATAACAATAAGTTTTCACTCAGGAATGATATTATAAAAGGGAAAACTCTTTGTGTTGGAGAAATTGAAGATAATAATATAAATATCTCAAATCCTGATTATGATATCAAATGTAATCGTTTACTTGTAGAATGTTATGAACCGTTAAAAGAATATATTGATTCTTTGATAAAAAAATATGGAAACAAAAGAATTGGTGTAGTTGTTGCAACTACAAATACAGGTGTTGAAGAATATCAATATTCTAAAAACAAAACTCAATCAGAAATAGGTAATTCTGCATTATTCTTAAAAGAATTTTTAGGGCTAAAAGGTTATGCAGCAGGAGTTTCAACGGCTTGTACATCAGGGATTAAATCATTTTCTATTGCAGAGCACCTTATAAAAAGTAATCTTTCAGATGCCGTTATTGTTGCAGGAACAGATATGTTATCTAAAGTTCCTTTGTTTGGATTTACTTCTTTGGAAGTTTTATCTGATGAAAAAACAATCCCTCTAAGTAAAAACAGAAAAGGAATAAATATCGGAGAAGGTGTTGCAATATTTACTGTAGAAAAAGATGCAGAAGGTATAAATATTTTAGGCATTGGAGAAACAACTGATACATATCATTCAACAACTCCTGATCCTGAAGGAGTTCAAGCAATGAGAGCAATTGAAATTGCACTTCAACAATCAGGGCTTAAACCTGAAGATATTGATTATATAAACTTGCACGGGACAGGAACAGTTGCAAACGATTTATCAGAAGTAAAAGCAGTATCAAAATATTTCAAAAACACATATTCATCATCAACCAAAGCCATGACAGGACATTGCCTTGGTGCAGCAGCAAGTGTTGAAACAGCGTTATGCTGTGCTTTGATTGATAAAGGAGGTTTCTACCCTCATAAATTTGATAATGAATATGATGACACAATTGAAAGAATAAATATTACAAACCCACCTCAACAAACTAAAATATGTATGACGAATGCTTTTGGTTTTGGAGGAGCTAATGCTATAATGATAATTGGGAATAAATAAATGATTAATCAAATAGAAAAAATACTTCCACATAATCACCCAATGATATTGATTGATAACGTCTTAGAAGTCAATCTTGATGAAAAATACCTAAAAGGTGAATTTACAATAAAAGATGATATGATTTTTTATAACAAGAAACTAAAAGGAGTAAGTTCTCTTGTAGGAATTGAATTTATGGCACAAACAATTGCTGCATATTCATATTATAGAAACAATCAACAAGAACCTAAAATAGGATTCTTGCTTGGAACAAGAATGTATAACAATTCAATAAATTTATTCAAACTAAATGAAACATATCAAACAAAGGTCATAGAAATGTTCAATGGAGATGGAATAGTTTCTTTTGAATGTTTTATCTATGACAAAAACGGAGAAGAATGTGCAAGTGCTACATTAAATGTTTATCAAAGCGATAACGCGAAAGGTTTAATTGAAAATGGAATTAAAGAATAAAGAAGTATTAATAACAGGCTCAAGCAGAGGAATAGGCAGAGCAACTGCAATATATTTAGCAAATCAAGGTTATAATGTTGTTTTGCACTGTAACAAAAATATTGATAAAGCAAAAGAAGTAAACGAAAAAATAGGAAACACTGCAAGAATACTTCAATTTGATATCTCAAATCGAGAAGAAACTAAAAAAGTTTTGCTAGATGATATTGAAAAAAACGGTGTTTATTATGGTGTTGTCTTAAACGCAGGAATTGCAAGAGATAACGTGCTTCCTGCAATGGAAGATGAAGAATGGGACAATGTTATAAACACAAACTTAGGTGGTTTTTATAATGTTATGAAACCTCTTATAATGCCTATGATTCAAAGCAAGAAAAAGAACAGAATAATAACTCTTTCATCAATATCAGGACTTTCAGGAAATAGAGGCCAAGTAAATTATAGTGCATCAAAAGCAGGAATTATAGGCGCTACAAAAGCCCTAAGTCTTGAAGTTGCAAAACGAGGCATAACAGTAAATTGTGTTGCACCAGGTGTTATTGAATCTGATATGACAATTGATTTGCCAAAAGAACAAGTAATAAATATGATTCCAATGAAACGATTTGGAAAACCTGAAGAAGTTGCAGGAGTGATAAATTTCTTACTAAGTGATGCAGCCTCATATGTTACAGGTCAAGTAATCTCAGTAAATGGGGGAATGTATTAGTGAGAAGAGTTGTAATTACAGGCATGGACTTAACAAGCCCTTTAGGAAGTTCAACACAAACAGCATTTGAAAGACTAAAAACTTATCAAAACTGTGTAGAATATTCTACAAAACTAGCAAATATAAAAAATATGCATACAAGACTTTGTACAAAAGTTAAAGATTTTGTAATCCCAGAGCACTTTACAAGAAAAGTCACCAGAACAATGGGTCCTATTTCAATAATGGCAGTAAGAACAGCAGAAAATGCTCTTATTGATGCAGGATTATTGGGTAATGAAATAATAACAAACGGACAAACAGGTGTTTCATACGGTTCATCAAGTGGTTCAATGCTACCTATAAAAGATTTTTATATGGTTGAGTTTGAAAACGAACTAAAAGGCTTAAATTCAGGTTCATATATAAAACTAATGTCACAGACTGCAGGAGTCAATATTTCACTTTATCTAAAAACAAAAGGTAGATTTTTACCTTCTTCAACTGCGTGTACATCAGGTTCTTTAAGTATCGGAATGGGATATGAAGCGATAAAATACGGTCATCAAGATGTGATGATAGTAGGAGGAGCTGAAGAATTATGCCCTTCACATATTGGAGTATTTGATGCATTATACGCAACAAGTCAAAAAAATGATACTCCTAATTTAACTCCATCGCCATTTGATAAAGATAGAGATGGACTTGTTATAGGTGAAGGTGCAGGGACTTTAATCCTTGAAGAATATGAACATGCAAAAAATCGTGGAGCAAAAATCTATGCAGAAATAGTCGGATTTGCAACAAATACAGACGGAACACATATAACAAACCCTAATTCAGAAACAATGCAAATCGTAATGGAAAAAGCAATCAAAGATGCAAATATTTCACCAGATGAAATAGGATATGTAAACGCGCACGGAACAGGAACTAAAAACGGTGATATTGCTGAAACAACTGCAACTTATGGTGCATTTAAAAGGCAAGTTCCAATAAGCTCAATAAAAAGTTATACAGGTCACACACTAGGGGCATGTGGTTCTATTGAAGCGATTTTAAGCATAATGATGATGAACAACAACTGGTTCTCACCTAATTTAAACCTAGAAAATATAGATCCTGAATGTGGTAATTTGGATTATATCGTGGGAACAGGAAGAAATATTGAGACTCAATATGTAATGAGTAACAACTTCGCCTTCGGAGGAATAAACACATCTTTAATATTCAAAGGGGGTAATGGGTAAAGGGGTAAATAAATTAATCTAAATCACTTAATGAAAAATTATTGCCAATTTCATTCAATAACTCTTCTAATAATTTATTAGGGGAAATTTCTAAACCTTCTGCAACTTTCCAAAGAGTAATAAATCTGAAATTTTTAAGTCCTAATTCTACTTCTCTCCAAGTAGCTTTCGGAATTCCGGCCTCAGCTGAAATCCTATAAATAGTTTTACCTTGATTTTTTCTGTGTTTTTTAACAATGTTTCCAAAAGTTTTAATTAATTTTTCGGACTTATTTATTGAAGATTCTTGCATATTTTTAATTTTAATGTTAAATTAAATCCTATAGGCTGTAATTACAGCCTATAGGATTTATAAGAATATTTTTTTTTATGATTAAAAAAATAAGCTATTGTTTAATATTTGGATTATTTTTCTCAATTACTACATCTGGAATGGAGTATAATTCTAATCGAATAAAATATCACTCTCACTTGCATAGTGAATCATCATATCAACATGCATGGTGCTCAGCTCATAATGGAATAGAAGAATATGAAAATAAAGATAAAACTAGAATAGATTGCTTAACTTGTACACATGCAGTTGAATTTGATTTTGCAAATAAGTGGGCAGAATCGATAGGACAAGCAGAACATTATGCTTTTATGACTGGTAAAAAAGGTATGGTAGTATTAATTCTTGAAAACCCGAAAAAAGAAATGATTTATTTTAAAAGAGTAAAAACTTTAGGACAAATTTATAATTTTGATACAGAATATGTAACTCTAGACATATTAAATATAACTAATGGAAAGTGTCAATATAAAGACTGTAAATGTAACAAATATAAATAAATTTATTTTATATAATTTTATAGATAAGTTGAATTAAACCAAGTACATTTACCCCCAAGTACATTTATCCCTCATCTAAATGAATGATGACATATTTAAAAATATATTACATAATACTATTGCGAAGAGGTAAATCCTAAAACAAAAATATTTGTTTCATTGCAGGGAGGATTAGGGCAATGCTTAATAACATTGATAATAACAACTCAAATGATTTAGCATTAAATTCCCGTTTAGTTCAACAGGATTCATTAAACAGTATTCTAGGAACAAACGCTAATCGTCGTTCGCAAAATAATAGTGTCGATAATTCTAATCTACTAATCGATTCTTCTGATATTTCTAATAAAGCAATTCAAATGTATCAAAGAGAACTTGATATCAGAAACTTTACACAACTTGCAACATCTGATTTGGAGAATGAATCACACAACCAAATTATGGAAGAAATGTTCTCTAAAGGTGTTGTGGATGTATTTGAAGATAGTACAATCGCAGCTCTTTCAACTAACAAATCATTAATAGATGACTTAGGCCTATAAATATGCTATAATATCTACGTATGGTAGATGTAGTTGGATATAGTGTAGAAGATAATGCTGACATAGAAACTTCTATTATTAATGCAGCAAAAAAGCATTTCAAAGAAGGGAATTATAATGCTGCTTTAAAATTATATCTAGGTTTATTGAAAACAAGTGCATCTTCAAAATTATATTTAGATGTAGGGATATGTTTTTATAAAAAAGCCGATTTTGATTCTGCAATAGAATATCTAAATTTATCATCTCAACTTGATATTACAAATTCTTTAGCATTTTCTTATTTAGGGAATTGTTATTTTCGAAAACTTGATGCCAACAAAGCCATAGAAAATTGGACTATTGCAAGAAGTATAAGTCCTAAAGATGAATTTGTATGCTTAAATCTTGCTATTGCCTATTTTGCTAAAAATATGGTTTATGAATCTATTTTATATTACGATAAATATTTGAAATACGCTCAGAACAAAGAAACAAACCAATATAAATCTATTCAAAAAAATATTAATGAACTATTTAGGAATGCAAATGATTTATCAATAACAGCACAAAACCATGAATCAAGAAATGAAAAAAATATCGCAATTACATATTATTTACAAGCTGTGAGAAAATACCCTATCATAAATGATTATTCATTGGCTCTTGCTAATTTATATAATGAAAGTAAGAATTATGCTGATGCTTTATATTATTATGAATTAGCATCAAGAAATAATAATGATAACAAAACTATATGCTTTAAAATGGCTCAATGTTTTGAAGCAGTTAATGACTATAGAATGGCATATTGTTTTTATAACAGATATCTAAAACATATAATCTCTGTTCAAGATGAATATTTGCTTATGTTAAGAAAAATTAGTAATATCAAAAAACTAATTGATTCATCTGCAATTGATATAACATTAGAACTTGCAAAAAAACATTATGAAAATAATGAATATTATGAAGCTTTAACGGAATATGAAAACCTTATTATACTAAATCCAGAAGCTAAATTAGATTATATTGATGAAATTAATAAACTAAAAAGTTTTATTAATTCAGAAGACATTATTACAAAAAATTATCTCGAAAAAGGTAATAAACTATTAATAAAGGGAGAAATCAAAGGTGCAAATAAATATTTTACAGAAGTAATGCATCTTGCAAATCCAAAATCAGATGAGTACAAAATAGCAAAGTCAAAATTAGTAAATGTTAAATAAATTTCAAAAATTCTTTTATTCAAAAATCTTGAGAAGAAAGTATTATAGAACAGGTCATTGTTTGGGCTGTGGTAAATGTTGCAAAAAAATATATGTTAAACACTCAAAAGGAATTATCCAAGATGAAAAAGAATTTGAGAATTTAAAATACCAACATAGGTTCTACACATATTTAAAAGTAATTGATAAAGATGAAACAGGATTAGTATTTGAATGTACAAATCTAGATTCAGAAACTAATCGTTGTAAAATTCATAAAACAAGACCAGGAATATGTAGAAGATATCCTCAAGAGGAATTATTTTCAATGGGTGGTTCATTATCAGACAATTGTGGCTATAAGATGGAGCCGGTTATTCCTTTTAGCGAAGTTTTTCTAACAATTCAAAAGAAAGAAACCAAAAACAAGTCAACTAAAAAAAGCTGGATAAAAGAAACTTTTTTTAAGAAATAATAGTTAAAACCTTACTTAAATATCTTTAAGTGGTAAAATATAAACGTACAGTTAGGGGGGTCCACCCCAGGGGGCAAGTTTTAAAACATACGTTAGTGTTTTATAGATAATTTGCCAACACACCCAAAAGGACAGAAAGATTTTTTATGGAAAAAAACAATGAAACTTTAAGTGTATTACGACACTCTTGCTCACACATTATGGCACAAGCTGTTCAGAAGTTATTCCCACAAGCAAAGTTAGCTATCGGACCTTCTACAGCTGATGGATTCTACTATGATTTTGATTTAACAGATGGTTATGCTTTCACACAAGAAGATTTAGCAAAAATCGAAGAAGAAATGAAAAATATCATTAAACAAAATCTTGTATTTGAAAAATATGAAGTAGAAGATGTAGATGCAAAGATTGCAGAATTTAAAGCAGAAGGCGAAATTTATAAAGCTGAATTATTAGAAGAACATAGAAACGATAATCCAACTCTTTATTTAACAAAGGATAAAGAAGGTAATGTTCTATTTAATGATCTTTGTGCAGGGCCTCATATCCCTAATACATCATATATTAAAGGAAATGCGATAAAATTATTAAAAGTTGCAGGTGCATATTGGAGAGGTGATGAAAAGAATAAAATGCTTCAAAGAATTTATGCTACTGCTTATTGGAATAAAGAAGATCTTCAAGGATATTTAACTTTCTTAGAAGAAGCAGAAAAACGCGACCACAGAAAATTAGGTAAACAACTTGATTTATTCTCAGTAAGAGAAGAATTAGGTGGAGGGCTTGTTCTATGGCATCCAAATCTTGCTATTGTAAGAGAAGAAATCGAAAACTATTGGAGATCAGAACATCGAAAACGTGGTTATGTAATTGTTAATACTCCACAGATTGCAAAATCAAAACTTTGGGAAATATCAGGACACATGGATCACTATAAAGAAAATATGTTCTTTATCGAAAAAGATGAAGATTCAGATGATCAATTTGTAGTAAAACCTATGAACTGTCCATTCCACATCTTGATTTATCAAGCAAATAGACATTCTTACCGTTCATTACCATTAAGAATGGCTGAACTTGGAACTGTTTATAGAAAAGAAAAATCAGGAGCATTAGCAGGTCTTACTCGTGTTCAAGGTTTCACACAAGACGATGCTCACATATTCTGTACACCAGAACAATTAGTTGGTGAAATCAATGAAATTATTGATTTTGTATCAGATACAATGAAAATCTTTAACATGAACTTTGAAGTTGAATTATCAACTCGTCCAGAAAGCTATGTCGGAGAACTTGCTAACTGGGATTTGGCAGAAGCAGGACTTAAAGAAGCTATGGACAAACGTGGTATGCAATACGAAATCAACGAAGGTGATGGCGCGTTCTACGGACCTAAAATTGACTTCAAAGTTAAAGATGCTATCGGTAGAACTTGGCAATGTGCAACTATTCAGCTTGATTTCAACCTTCCTGAAAGATTTGGTATCAAATATCAGGATAAAGATGGAAGCATGAAAACACCTGTTATGTTACACAGAGTAGTATTTGGTTCAATGGAAAGATTCCATGGTATATTAATCGAACACTATGCAGGAGCATTCCCTACTTGGTTAGCACCAAATCAAGTAACTATCGTTCCAATTTCTAACGATAAACATGCTGATTATGCTGAAGAAGTTTACAACAAAATGAGAGCTCAAGGTATAAGAGTTCAACTTGATGACAGATCTGAAAGTATGAATTATAAAATCAGAGAAGCTCTTCAGCAACACAAAGTTCCTTACGTTTGTGTTGTAGGTGATAAGGAAAAAGAATCTAACTCACTTGCGATTAGAAAACGTGGTGTTGGACAAGTTGGAACATTTGAAGTTGAGGAATTTATTAACAAACTTCTTAATGAAATCCAAACTAAAGGTGTTAATGAAATAAGCAAATAACACTTTTTACCTTATAAATAAAAAGGTCGGACTTAATAAAATCCGACCTTTTTTATCTAAAATGTTTCTGTCTTATAAGGATAAGAATTATCTTCTCCTATAACAATTTGGCTGTTAACTTCAAGTTGTGGAACAACAACCGGTTCTACTGATAATTTGTTTTTTACATAATATAAACTTTCATTTTGGATATAATCACAAATTTTCTTTTCTAAATTAACACCAAATTGTTCATTTATTTCTTTTATAAAATAACAAGGGCTAGTAACATTAATTTCAATAATTTGCTCATTTACAACATCCAAACCTGCCATTGGAATACCCATTTTATTAAGTTCTTTAGCAACTCTTTTAAAGTTTTCTTCTTCTGAAAACGTAAGTTTACCTCGTCTTATATAACTATCATTATGCGTGTTAAATTTAAAATCATCACTCGTTGGAAGTTTTAAAACACATTCAGATAAAACTTCATCACCTAAGGTCAATACTCTTTTATCCCCAAATTTTACATCTGGTAAATATCTTTGAACCATAATAAGAGAATTTTCATTATTTGTTAAACTATTAATTATTGAACGAGTATTAGGATCTCCAACATGGAGATACATTACACCTTTTCCGAAACATTGATTTAATGGTTTTAATACTATTTCTCCACATTCGTTTAAAAAATCTTCAATCCTAGAACGGCTTGCAGAAACTAAGTATTTTGGCATTAAATCAGAAAATAATGCTGTATGAATCTTTTCATTAAAATTTCTTATTGATTTTGGATTATTAATAATTCTTGCATGTTTTACAAAATCCAAAATATAAGTTGCAGCTAAATAATCATTATCAACAGGAGGATCAGGACGAAACATCACTAAATCAAAATCATCAATTCTAAAGTTTAATGTTTCATCTTTATAAAAAATATTATTATTCAAAACATAAGACTGGTGAACCTTTGCATAAGCTTCTGACTTTTCTAAATAAAGATTATTTATAGTTGTAATACAAACTTCATTTCCTCTATCTAAAAATTCTTTAATTAACCAAAAATTTGTCACAAGATTATTAAACTCAAAATATTTAAGTTCAATTTTATCTATAACAAAAAGAATGTTCATAATATCCTCCCTAATGAAATTAATCGTAACATTAACAAAAAAAAACAACAAGAATTAAACAAAATATAACCCAACTGGAATAAGAAATAGTCCAACTTATACAGACAGATGAGGATAGTAAAAGAAATATATTTATTAAATAACTGTAAATAACTTTTAACAATCTAGCAATTTTTTTAATTCAGATGATTTATCGAAAATGTGAAGGAGTAGAAAATGACATCAACCACAATAGAAAAAAATTATACAACAAACTCTATTATTAATAGCTGGTTAACTTTAAGAGTTAAATTAAATGAACAAAACAAAGAAAATAAAGAAAATATAGATTTTGAAAAATATAATATTACTATTGAATAATTTTGTAACAAATTTTTAATATTTTAAATCATATAAAGCAATTATCCCTAAAAAAAAAACTTTATAACCATGGGAATACGGTTATATTTAGGGAATAATTCTATGGCAGTTGGCGCTCAAGATTATATTGATAAACTTTTAGTAAAAAAATATGCAGGCAAGCAAGTGGAAAACCATGAAGGTCTTATGGAAAAAATGGTTGACCCTGAAAAAATGATGGAAACAATGAATGATATTGCAACAGTACAAAGAAATATGCTTGCTTTATCTAATAAATTAGGGAATATATGTTCTCAAATCAATGCCAAAGCTAGATATAAAGCAAAAGGGCAAAGATTTATCCAAAATTTTAATGGTTAAGTGTAATAGGTATGTTATGAATTTAAAGCCTTGATAATATCAAGGCTTTTTTTTACGCAAAAAATATATTTAGCTGTTTTAAATCATGTATGAACATTCATTTTACAGGTAAAATTATCGATATGCATACCCATGCCGGGAATTGGCAAGGAAAACACTATTCTATTTCAGATGTAACTAAACTAGGCAACAACTTAAAAAATGATGAAGTAGATACTTTCATTATGTCAAATGTAGACTGTTTTGAAAAAGAGAATGGAAAACCAAGAAAAGATGAATTATTAGGCAATAGAGAATTAATAAATGAAGTAAAAAATAAAAATAATATAAAAGTTTTACTTGTAGGGGATCCTGAAAACGGAAATGTTAAAAATTTAGAACAATTATATAAAGAATCTCCTAAAGAAATTGTAGGTTTAAAATTCCACCCAAAAGTAAGTGGACTAAACTCAAATTCAGAACTTTATGACTCATATTTAGAATTTGCTGATAAAAACAACTTACCTTGCCTTTTTCACTCACAAATTTCAGACATAAATAACCCTAAAGCAGATCCATCAGATCCTAGAATAATATATGAACTAGCAAAACGACATCCAAATGTTCCAGTTATACTTGGGCATACAGGGGCAGGAGGTTCAGAATCACATAATATTGCAATAAATACAATCATAGAATCTATAGAAAACAATGATGCCAAATTATACGCAGATATTTCATGGATGGATTGGGAAAATGGGCTTCCATCAGAAAATAAACCTAGTGTTATTACATTAATCAAGAAACTACACGAAAAAGGAAGAACTGATAGAATATTATTTGGAACAGATGCTCCTCTTGGCTGTTTTGGAGAAAAGAATGAGCAAGGGTTATCTTCAGAAACTGCATATCAAAAATCTATTGATACTTTAAAAACAGCTATTAAAAAAAATTTCCCTGATAAATGGGAGAAATTAACTGATGATATTTTATACAATAATTCTAAAAAAATATTTTTTGATAATAAAAACACACCTATAAAAAACAATTCTTCAAAAAATAAAATTTTGATTGGAGTCGGAGTATTAACAACATTAGGCTCTACAATATTTATAGGTAATAAAATTAAAACTAATAAACAAAACAAAAAGCCAGTTTAAAACTGGCTTTTTTAATATTTATTTATAGCATTTACTATTTCTTTAAGAAATCAGGAATTTCTATATTAGTAAAGCTAGGTAACATATCATTTGCTCTAGAAGATGAATTATTATCTCTGTTGAAACCAGCAAAGAAATCAGCAGGATTAATTCTATCTTCTGCAGTTCTTTCAAAAACTGGTTTTTGAGATTTTAATTCAAAACCAGTCGCAATAACTGTAATTTGAATTTCACCTTGGATATTATCATCAATAACAGCACCGATAATAACTCTTGCATCATCTAATACTGCATCATTGATAATATTTGTAGCATCAGTAACTTCGTGTAATGTCATATCAGGACCACCTGTAATATTAACAATTACACCAGAAGCACCGTTGATAGATGTTTCTAGTAATTGAGAATTTACTGCTATCTTAGCAGCTTCAATTGCTCTACCTTCACCAGTTCCACGACCAATACCCATTAATGCAGAACCAGAAGCTTGCATTACACTCTTAACATCGGCAAAGTCAACGTTAATTAATCCTGGGATTGTAATAATATCAGAGATACCTTGAACACCTCTTAGAAGAACTTCATCAACTACGATGAATGATTCTTGAAGTGATACTCTTCTATCTACAACATCTAATAATTTATCGTTAGGAATAACGATTAAAGCATCAACTGATTCTCTTAATTTTTCAAGCCCTTGTTCAGCTTGGTTAGCTCTACGTTTTCCTTCAAAAGAGAAAGGTTTAGTAACAACACCAATTGTTAAAATACCTAAATCTTTAGCAATTTTAGCAACAATAGGAGCAGCACCTGTACCAGTTCCACCACCCATACCAGCAGTAACGAAAACCATATCTGCACCTTCGATTGCTTTTGTTATTTCTTGTTGTGCTTCTTCTGCAGCTTTTTCCCCGATTTGAGGTTCTCCACCAGCACCTAAACCATTTGTTAATTTTGGACCTAATTGCAATTTATTATCACAAGATGAATATTGCAATACTTGTAAATCTGTATTCATTAACCAGAATTCAACACCTGTTAATCCTGATTTAATCATTCGGTTTACAGCGTTTCCGCCACCACCACCAACACCAATAACTTTTATTTTTGCTGGGCCGACCCCTGGTGCTAAAGGTGGCATACCGTTATCTTTTGGTTCTATTACTTCTTTTCTTCCAAAAATATCTGGTCCTAAATTTTCCACGACTTAACCTCTTTTATTAACTATACATTATATACTTTACTATATAATATCATACTATTTTAAACAGGCAAAATAGTAAAGAAAAAATCATTAATTACTTCTTATTTTTAATATAAGTTTAAATTTCTTAACAAACCCTAAAGATTTTCTTATACCAAGTCGTAAACACTCATAGTGAAGTGTATCAAGGAAAAGGA
>CALUWB010000005.1 GCA_944324375.1 Candidatus Gastranaerophilales bacterium
ATATTTATAGCCCCATCTATACTATCTGTAAATGTTCCAATTTCTCTTATATCAATTAATAATGAATCTTTTATATCGTCATAAAATCCAGGTTTTACATAGCCGTTAATTATATTTTCTGCATGCATTCCTAACATGTTTACAGGATCTTTGGCAGATGAATATGGAGGCGCATAACATAATTCACTATCTAGCATATCGTATATATTACCATTATTTCTCATTATTGTAGCGATTACATCTATCCTTTTTTCAACACCTTCATAACCACAAGCTTGAGCTCCTAAGATGTCTCCTTTTTCAGTGAACAATAATTTATAAACAGTTGGAGTTGCATTTGGATAATAACTTGCATGAGATGGTTTTATAATAAAGGTTTTAAGATATTCCCTACCTTGATTTAATAATTGCTTTTCATTATTACCTACATTTGCAACGGTTAAATCAAAAACTTTGACGACTGCAGATCCTTGTGTTTTTTTATAAATTGATTTCTTGCCTTTAATATTATCTGCAATAATCCTTCCTTGTCTGTTAGCTGGACCTGCTAATGGTATTAAAACCTCCTTACCAGAAACGAAATCAATTACTTCAACGCTATCACCACCAGCATAAATATCTTTATCAGACGTTTGCATGTACTTATTAACTTTTAGACCACCTAATTTACCTATTTCTAAACCACACTTTCTAGAAATTTCTATTTCTGGTCTTACACCAATCGCCAAAATTGCAATATCAAAAGGAATTTTCTTTCCTGAATTTAATATTATATTATCTTCATCAACTTCTTTTAATCCATCTGAAAGTATTAAATTAACTCCTTTGTCACGCATTTCATTTTGAGCTAAAGCAACAATTTCAGTATCTACTGGTGCTAAAATTTGATTAGATAACTCAATTAATGTTGTATTTAGGCCTAAATGTACAAAATTTTCAGCCATTTCTACTCCTATAAATCCTCCTCCAATTACAACGGCATTTTTAGCTTCTTTTGATAATACTGATTTTATATCATCGCCATTTCTTAATGTTCTTACTGTAAATATATTTGGATGATTTATACCTTTAACATTTGGAATAAAAGGATTCGCTCCTAAAGCTAAAACTAATTTATCATATGTTAATTTATCATTATTATTAATTTCTACAGTTTTATTTTTTCTATCTATAGATGTAACTTTTGATGATAATCTAACATCAATATTCAATAAATCTTTAAATCTCTGAACTGATGAAACAATCATTTGTTGTCGAGAATTTATAACATCAGAACAATAATATGGTAATCCACAATTAGCTATTGATATCTCATTAGTTGCTTCTAAAATTATTATTTCCATTGAATCATCTAAACGTCTTAACCTTGCAGCTGCACTTGCACCAGTTGCTCCACCACCTACTACTATTGTTCTCATATATTTCTCCTTATTTATGTATCTATAATCATAGGATATCATACAAAAAATATGCCTTTACATATCCTTTATAAGAAGAAAAACTTTGGGGCAAAAAAAACAGGTAGGATAACCTTCCTGTTAAGATTTTACACTAGCCGAAATATAAATAGCATGTTTATTATAGTAATTTTTTTAAGAAATTACAAGAGTTTTACATTATATATATTAGATAAAAAATAAAAAAGTTAATGCAGACAAAAATATTGATGGCAAAAACGCTATTATTGTTAGATTTTGGTTATTTTTCATTTCTTGGTATAAATATTTACATAGAATCAAAATTGATAAAATTAAGTTAAGAAATATTAAGAAATAACAAAATAGGCTAGGATATATAAAATAATTTTTAACTAAAAAAGCAAGTAAATATGATAAAATAAACCAAATTAGTAGAAAACCGAATAAATATTCCTTTTTTTTAAATATTTTTTTTATGACATTAGGAATAGAAAGTAATAATTGAAATATTAAAATTGATAAAAATACATATCCAAGATTTCTTAATCCACATAATGCTGAAAGAGAAATAATAGCATATATATCACCTTCACCTACTACTTCTTTTCTTGAGAAGTAACTTAAGATTTTTCTTACTAAGGATATTAAAACTCCACCTAAAAGCATTCCTAGTATAGAATCTAATAAATTATTATAATTAAATAATACTGACGCAATAATTGAAAAATACACTAATTTACTAGATATTTTTTTTTCTTTTATATCCATGCCTGCAAGTATTAAGAATATTGATAAGCATATAATTGCAAGCAGATATTTTAAGCATAATCCAAATTTTATATACATTATTACATATATTATGGCTGTTAAAATTTCTACGGTTGGATATATTATATCTATTGGTTTATTACAATATGAACATTTTCCTTTTAATAAAATAAAAGACAATACAGGGATTTTTTCCCACCATTTGAGTTTTGTATCACAATTTGGACATTTTGATTCAGGATAAATAATGCTTTCTCCTGATAATGTTCTTATTATAACAACATTATAGAAACTTCCCATTATTAAACCTATTATAAAAATAGAAATCAATTGATACCAAAAATTTTCTAAAATCATATAATACTATTCTGCATCTTTTATGTATTTATACATTAATGAATATGCTTTTTTTAGTTTTCTGGAAACCATCATTTCATTCATATTCATTTTTTCTGCAATATTTTTCTGTTTCATGTCTTCATAATAGAATAATTTGATTATAGTTTTTAATTCCTCAGGTAATCTTTCTATAACATCATCTAATTCTATTTTCATATCATAACGTTCGACAAATTCATTATAATCTCCTGCTGGAGTTAAATCCCCAATAGAAGCATTATTTTCTGAATCATTTACAATTTCATCTAAAGATACAATTTTTCGACGTCTATCAACATCAATAGCTGTTTGAACTTTTTGAACAGGAACATCAAGTGCTTGAGCTAACTTTTCATCAGTTAATTTTTCTAATTCTTTATCGGATAATGTTTTTGAAAAGTTCTTAATACGAATGGCTAGTTCCAAAACTTCTCTAGGAACTTTTATCATCGCAACTTTATCTCTCATATAATGTTGCATTTCACCAACAATTAAATAACCTGCATATATTCTAAACTTTGCATTTCTATCAGGATTGTATTTTTCAATAGCTTTTACCAAACCAATAGAACCTGCTTGAACTAAATCTTCAACAGGGTCTTCTGCACGTCGAGCAATTGAACGAGCGATTCTTTTTATTATTGGCATCATTGCAACAACAATTAGATTTTCCAAACGTTTTTTTTGTACTCTCTTGCTTGTCTGTTTGTAGGCTTCAAGCCATTCTTGGATTCTAGTATAAATAGATTCTTCTACTTGTGTATTCATATTTTTATATTATCACATAATTTGTGATAATATAAGTATATGGATTTTACAGAAAAAACTCTTACATCTAAATATGTATATAACGGTAAAGTTATCGATGTTAGAAAAGATGATATAGAAGTTTCTAACGGAAATAAATCTGTCAGAGAAGTTGTTGAACACTCTGGTGGTGTTACAATGTTAGCTTTAAAAGACAATGGAAATATCTTATTTGTAAGACAATTCAGATACCCTATTAAATCAGTTTCCTTAGAACTACCTGCTGGGAAACTAGAAAAAGAAGAAAATCCAGATTTAGCTGCAAAAAGAGAATTAGAAGAAGAAACTGGATATATTGCTAATAATTGGGTAAAATTAGGCTATATCTATACATCAGTTGGATTTTGTAATGAAAAATTATATTTATATTTTGCTAAAGACTTAAAATATAAAAAAGAAAATCCTGATGAAGATGAAATTATCCAATGTGAAGAATATTCAATCCCACAAGTTCTAGAAATGATTGATAATGGAACAATAAATGATGCAAAGACAATTTGTACTATTTTAAGAGCTAGGAAATATCTTAATTATGATTAAACTTGTTGCAACTGATATTGATGGAACAATTTTAAATGAAAATGGAGATTGCTCTAATGGAGTAAGAAATTGCATTGCAAAAATGCAAGAAAAAGGTATCAAAGTTGTTATTGTTACAGGCAGAATGTATGCAGGAGCAAAACAAGTTGCAGAAAAACTTAATCTCAAATATGCAATTGTTTCATATCAAGGAGGGCTAATAAAAAAAGATTGTGTTTCAAATGAAACATTATATGAAACATGTATCCCACAAAAAGATGCGGATCTTGTTCTTGATTGGGCAAAAAAAAATAATATTCATATTAATCTATACATTAATGACATCCTATATGTTGAAAATAATAATGAAATAATTCAAAGATATGCAAAAAGACAAAATCTTGAATATAAAGTTTGTAATTTTGAAGATTTAAAACTCGATAATATTAATAAAATCCTTGCAATAAACTACGATGATGCAGATATTGTTACTTCTTGGGTTAATGAGTGTCAACAAAAATTTCCTCATTTGTATATAATTAAATCAACGCCTCATTTTTGTGAGTTTTCAACTAAGGAAGCAACAAAGGCTTGTGCTGTAAACTTTTTAAAAAAATATTATAACGTTAATGATGATGAAGTTCTTGCTATTGGAGATCAAGATAATGATATTGAGCTTCTAAAAGCTGGTGGTATAAGTATTGCAATGGGAAATGGGACACAAGAATTAAAAAAATATGCAGATTTTATTACAGATACTATTGATAATGATGGATTTGTTAAAGCAATGGAGAAATTTGTACTATGTTCAAAATAGGTCTAGGATATGATATCCATAAACTCGTTGAAAATAGAGATTTAATAATTGGTGGAGTCAAAATAACTCATGAAAAAGGTTTATTAGGGCATTCTGATGCCGATGTTTTGGTTCATGCAATTATTGATGCCTTATTAGGAGCAGCTGGATTAGCAGATATTGGAACTTTATTCCCAGACACTGATCCTAAATACAAAGATGCTGATAGTATTATTTTACTTAAAAATGTATTTGAATTGATCAAGAAAAAAGGATATAAAATTAATAATATCGATAGTAATATCATTGCTCAAGCACCTAAGATGATGCCATATATCCCAAAAATGAAAGAGATTTTAGCAAAGGTTTTAGATTTAGATATAGAAAATATTTCAATAAAAGCAAAAACTAAAGAAAAATTAGATGCAGTAGGTGAGAAACTTGCAATAGAAGCAAATGCAGCTATATTATTAGAAAAATAAGGAGAGATAATATGAAATTTTTACATACAATGATTAGAGTTAAAGATATTGATGCATCTTTAAAATTTTATACAGAAGTATTGAATATGAAATTAGATAAGAAAAAAAGACTTGATGATTGCTGGTTATATTTTCTAACAGACGAAGAAAATGTAGCACAAATTGAACTAACTTATAATGACGAAACTCCAGAACAAGGCTATGAAAATGGTAATTGTTTTGGACACTTTGCATTTTCTGTTAAGTCATTAGATGAATTTACTAAAAAGATTGCAGATTTAGGATATGAATACCTATATGAACCTTTTGACTTAAACGGGAAAGGTACAAAAATAGCATTTATAAAAGATCCTGATGGGAATGAAATTGAATTAATTGAAAAAGTTATTTGGTAAAGCAAAAAAAAAGTCACTCAATGTGACTTAAAATTGTTATAGGGAAAAATTATATAGAATTTTTTGTTAAAAAGCGTTCAAATTAAGAAAAACATTTGAATGCTTTTTCTATATTGTCATTTCTTACTTGCTTCAAGGAATCCATTTCAGTTTTTATAGCATTTCTTTCTGTTTCAGTTTGAGAAAGTAAAGTATCATATTGTGCATCTTTTTTATTTATTCTAGTAGTTTCTGCTTCATATGTAGCTTCAGCTTTTTTCAATTCTTTTTCATCTTGAACTTCTTGTAACATCAAATCATTAGCTACTGTTACTTCAGTCCATTCTCCTTCACCATCATCGCCACCTTCGGAATCCCACTTGTGAAGTAATACATCACCATTAGATAACATATTTGTTAACCACTCACTGCTATCTGCATAATTTCCATTCATATCAACAAGTCCAGGAGCTGTTGACAATAATTCAAACAAATTACCATAATAAGCTTTTTCATTGTCATCTACGTCTGGATTTGTTCCAACCATGGCATTTATAAAATTTTCTTTATTTGTACTATTTGCTGTAAATTTTGCATTAATATCTGCATCTACCAAAAACTTACCAGCATCTGGGCCATTAATAATCTCTAAGGCATATAATCCTTGAATACCATCATTATAACCTTTAAACATATTATTAAATGTTGCATCTTTATAAGTTATTGAACCATCATTTTCAATATACTTATATTGAATCTTTTTAGCATCTAACGCTGCCATATATTCATTATAAACTTTATCAGACTCATTAGAAAGTTGGAGCTTCTGAGCTTGAATCTTTTGAGCTTGATACTCTATTCGATGCTGTCTTGATGTTAATTGCAGCAAACGTACTTGTGTCGCAGCTAAACCCATTTTTACTCCTTTTTCTAGTTTCCTTTGGTTTTATTAACGACATATTAGTATATTTTCTTTAGTATTTGTAACACATTTGTTACAATATTAACTTTTGTAACAAATATATAAATTTGCTAGTATATTTTAATGAAAAATTGTATAATCAGTATATACACAATACAATATAAAAATCCAACTATCACTATCTTTTTAAATCTAGTATGATTATTTAATCATACTTTTTTCTTTTATATAGGGTTAGTTATTATTTTGGCAATATTTAGATATAGGACATTTTACACAATTGGGTTTTGTTGGTTTACAGATATTTTGCCCTAGTGTTACCATTAAAGTATTTATATCAAGCCAATATTTTACAGGTAATTTTTCTCTTAAAGCAAATTCAGTTTCTTCTGGAGTTTTAGTATTAACATAACCTATACGGTTAAATATTCTGTGAACATGAACATCAACACATATCGCAGGTTTGTTAAAACCTTTTGCTAAAACTAAATTTGCAGTTTTTCTCCCGACACCATTAAATTTCACAAGTTCATCTATTTCATCAGGAATTTTTCCATTAAGTTCTTCTACTATTTGCCTTGAAAGTTCAATAATTTGTTTTGCTTTATTTTTATAAAAACCAACGGGATAAATAGCTTTTTCTAAATCTTCTACATTTACCCTCATCATTTGTTCTGGAGTTTTCGCTAGTTCTAACATTCTTAATGTTGCAGGGTATGTTGTTTTATCATTTGTTCTTAAACTTAAAATACAACCAATTAAAACAAGATAAGGATTTTTAAATGTTTCCATTAAATTAACAAAGTCGCTTCTTGGCATATCAGAACTTATTAAAGCCTTAACGATTTTATCAATTTCTATCATTTTTTTAAAAGGCCCTCTATATCAATAATATTTTTTAATTTTAAAGCAAAAATATTATCTTTATCAAATTTTGCAAGTTTTACAGCATCTTTTTCTGTAGTAATAATATTACCTTTAATATTTTCAATATCAGATTTTACATATCTATGATGGTCATCAAAAGTAACTTTATTTAAAATTTCATAATTTGATTCTAAGAATCTATAAAATTGAGATGGTTGACCTATTGCACAAAGAGCTGTTACAGCTTCACCTGAAACCAAATTATCGCCAGTTTTTATATTATATACATAATCGGGGAATGTATAACATACATAAGATTCACATTTAAATTTTTTCCCCATAATTTTAGCAACTTTTTCTGCCCTTACGTTATCTGGAGATTTATTAACAACTACCAATTTATCAACCCTTGAAAATGCTTCTGTACCTTCTCGAAGAGGCCCTGCTGGAAGAAGTTTTTCATTCCCAAATCCCATTTCAGAATCAACTAATACAATATTTAAATCTCTGTGTATTCTTCTATATTGGAAAGCATCATCAAGAATAATTTTTCTAGCACCTAGTTTTTGAATTGCATATTTTGCAGCTTTTACTCTGTCTTTACAAGTTAATACAGCGCACATATTAAGGTTTACAGCCAACATATATGCTTCATCTCCAGCCATATCAGCATTATAAAATAAATTTACACCATCAGAGATTACATTAACTTTTTTATTGGATAATTTACCACCATAGCCACGAGATATTATTGCAACTTTTTCGTTTTTATCAACAAAATATTTAGCAATAGCCATTACTATAGGTGTTTTACCAACGCCTCCGGTTGTAAAATTACCAACAGAGATTACATCTGCGCTTACTTTTACAGTCTTTAAAATACCTTTATCATACATTTTATTACGTATTTTTGTCACAAGACCATAAAATAATGAGAAAAATTCTAGCAAATCAAGCCAAAAGCCTTCTGCATTTTTATCGTAATGTAATTTTGTTATTTGGGTTTTTAAATTCAAAATACTATGCCCTAATTCCAATTGATACCTTGTATATAATACCAAAAAAAGGACTACTTATCAAGCAGTCCTTTTTATATTGAATTTTATAATTATAATTCCATGTTATTAGAAATAATATCCATTTCTTGAGCAGATGCATAAGCAGAATTACATCCACAATCACAATAGATAACTTCACCTGTTGTTCCAGATGATAAATCAGAAGCTAAATATAAACCAGCTTTTCCAACATCATCTAAAGAAACATTTCTTCCTAAAGGTGCTCTTGCAACTGCTGCTTTTAGCATTTTAGAGAATCCAGAGATACCCATTGATGCTAAAGTTTTAACAGGACCTGATGATAAGCAGTTAACTCTTATACCTTTAGGTCCTAAATCAACAGCTAAAAATCTCATTGCAGATTCTAAAGCTGCTTTAGCAACACCCATTACATTATAGCTTGGTACAGACTTAATAGAACCAAGATAAGTAAGAGCGAATATTGAAGAACCTTCATTCATAATTGGTTCTGCATATTTTGAAACTGTAACTAAAGAGTATGCACTAACACCTAATGCAGTGTTCCAAGCATCATAAGAAGTATCGACAAATCTACCCATTAATGCTTCTTTTGGTGCAAAAGCAACAGCATGAACAACGAAGTCTAATTTCCCATAAACTTTTTCACATTCATCAAATACTGCTTTTACTTCATCTTCTTTAGTAACATCACAACTCATTATAATTTTTGCATTCATACCTTCTGCAATAGGTTTAACTCTTTTTTCCATTGCTTCACCGGCATAAGTGAAGGCAATTTCTGCTCCTGCTTCATATAATTGTTTTGCAATTGCATAAGCTATACCGTGAGTATTAGAAACTCCAAATATAACCCCTTTTTTACCTTTCATTAAATCCATATTTTAATCCCTCTCTATAAAATTAACAAAACAATAATAACAAAAATATTACTATTTATCAATGATAATCAATTATTAGTTATTATTGATAAGTTCATCTATTGTCGCATTAACAGATGTTGCTAGTTTGTATGCATTGATAAGAGATAGATTATGTTTTGCATTTTCAATATTACTTATATATGCTTTGCTTAATCCTGTTTTATCAACAATATCATCTTGAGAAAATTCATTTTTTATACGAGCAATTTTAAAATTAAGCCCAAATTTTTTTAAAAATTGTAATTCATCCATAGTTTAATTTTATCAACTTGACACTATTATTTCAATAAATTATAATTCAAATAATTATTCTATAGTTTAATATTAAATATAGAAAGGATAATTATGGATGATAATAATGATATACGAAATGAATTAAGTAAGTTAGAAAGTTTATGTACGATATTATTAGAATGTATTTTTTATATTGATAATATTAAAGAAAAAGACATGTATAATTTTATTACTATAATTATTGAAAAAATTAACAGTATAAAAAATTGTTTTCCAGAAATTGATATATAAAAGGATAAAGATATTATACGTATTTATTTAATACTATGTTTTAATCTTTCAATTTCTTCTTTTAAATCTAAAACTTCATATTTAAGTCGATTTAATTCACAAGTTACAGGATCAGGTATTCTATTGTGCATTAATGTTCCATCAGGAGCAACATATTTTTGGTGAACAATTCTTCCAGGAATCCCAACAACTGTTGAATGTTCAGGAACATCATTTACAACAACAGATCCTGCTCCAATTCTTACATGGTCACCTATTTTAATATTCCCTAAAACTTTTGCACCTGCACCAACAATTACATTATTTCCTAATGTAGGGTGGCGTTTACCTGATTCTTTTCCTGTTCCACCAAGTGTAACTTGTTGGTATATTAAAACATCATCTCCGATTATTGCAGTTTCACCTATTACTACACCTTCTCCGTGGTCTATAAAAAATCGATTACCAATAGATGCTCCAGGGTGAATTTCTATACCTGTTATAATTCTTGTCAAATAAGATATTAATCTTGGGATAAAAGGAACATGCCAGTATCTTAATTTATGAGCAATTCTATGAGATATCAATGCTTGTAATCCTGGGTAGCAAAATAATACTTCAAAAATGTTTTTTGCAGCAGGATCATTGTCATAAATAACTTTTATGTCTTCTTTTATTTTTTTTATTGCTCTTAATAACATTTAATCAAATAACTCCGTTGATAAGTATCTTTCTCCAAAATCGCAAACTATTGTAACTATCAATTTATCAGGATATTTTTTAGCTAATTCTTTTGCTGCATATATATTTGCACCAGTTGAAATTCCACCTAATATCCCTTTTTCTTTTGCTAATAACTTTGCTTCTGTTATCGCATCATCACCTTTTACAGTCAATACCCCATCTAGGTTGCCTGATTTATAAATATCTGTTATAAAATTAGCTCCAATACCTTGTATTTTATGAGGACCAGCAACACCATTTGTAATTAAAGGACTTTCATATGGTTCAACACCATATACTTTTATTTCTGGTTTTAATTTTGAGAGTCCTTCTTTTATCCCAATTGCAGTTCCTCCTGTTCCAATACCTGCGACAACAATATCAACTTTACCATCTGTATCATTAAATATTTCTTTTGATGTAGTTTCTATATGAGCCTTAGGATTAGACATATTAGAAAATTGCATTGGAATAAAACTTTTTTTGTACTGATTTGATAGTTCATTAGCTTTATCAACGGCGCCTTGCATACCTTTTTCTTTGGGGGTCAAAACAAGTTCTGCTCCATAACCTTTGATAAGTTTTTTACGTTCTTCTGACATATTTTCTGGCATGACTATTACAAGTTTTAATCCCATTACAGCACAACACATAGCCAAACCTATGCCTGTATTCCCACTTGTTGGTTCAATTATTACAGTTTCATTATCTACTAAATTTGAATTAATAGCATCTTTTAACATATAAAGAGATGCTCTATCTTTTAAAGAATTAGATGGATTAAAGTATTCTAATTTTAAAAGAATATTATCTGTGTATTTAACAAGTGGAGTATTTCCAATTAAATCGAGAATATTATCGTATATTTTCACTTATTAATCCTTTATTTATATTTATTGTATTAAATATATAGCATAAATTTGATAAGGATTAAATGTAAAGTAAAAATTTACAAACAAATAAATTTTTCTAGAGTAAAATAAATTTGTTATGGTAAGAAGAGATTTGTTGGAAAAATGTTTAGAAGATAGAATCCTAATACTTGATGGTGCTATGGGAACTATGCTTCAAAAATATAATCTTACAGAAGAAGATTATAGGGGTAAATTATTTGAAAATCATAAAGCAGAATTAAAGGGTAATAATGAACTTTTATCTATTACTAAACCTGAAGTAATTAAAGAAATCCACGAAAAATTTCTTCAAGCTGGTGCTGATATTATTGAAGCAAATACTTTTTCTGCAAATTCAATTTCTCAAAAAGATTATGATTTAACAAATTTAGTAAAAGACTTAAATGTTCAGTCAGTAAAAATTGCAAGAGAAATTGCAGATAAGTATTCTACAGAAGAAAAACCAAGGTTTGTAGCTGCATCAATTGGACCTACTAATAAAACAGCCTCAATATCTCCTGATGTTATGAATCCTGCATACAGAGATGTTACTTTTGATGATTTAGTATCTGTATATAAAGAACAAGCATCAATCCTTGCTGATTGTGATATAGATATATTCTTAATTGAAACAATATTTGACACATTAAATGCAAAAGCTGCTATATATGCTATTAAACAAGTTCTTACAGAAAAAAATATTGATATTCCTATTATGATTTCTGTAACTTTGTCTGACAAATCAGGTAGAACATTATCAGGTCAAACATTAGAAGCATTTTATTATAGTGTTGAATTTGCAAAACCATTATCAATAGGTCTAAACTGTTCTCTAGGAATCAATGATATGATTCCATATATTGAAGAACTTTCAACATATTCAAAATTTAGAATAAGTCTTTATGCTAATGCTGGTTTACCAAATGCTTTTGGTCAATATGAGCAAACTCCTGAAATGATGGCAAAAGGGTATGAAAAATTAGCCAGAGAAGGTTTATTAAATATTTGTGGAGGATGTTGTGGAACAACTCCTGAGCATATCCAAGCGATTGCAGATGCTGTAAAAAATTATGCTCCACATAAAGTTGAACAAAAACAAAATTTTCAAAGTTATTCAGGGCTAGAACCATTTATATATGATGGAAATCAAAATTTTATTATGATTGCAGAAAGAACAAATGTTACAGGTTCTAAAAAATTTGCAACATTAATAAAAGAACATAGACTAGATGAAGCACTAGATATTGCAAGAAGTCAAATTGAAAATGGAGCAAATATAATTGATATTAATATGGACACAGACTTAGGTGATTCCAAAACTCAAATGATAGAATTCCTAAATCTTATTGCTTCTGAACCTGATATTGCAAAAGTTCCTATAATGATTGATTCTTCTGATTTTAGAGTTTTAGAAGCAGGATTAAAATGTACTCAAGGTAAATCTATTGTTAATTCTATAAATCTTAAAGAAGGTGAAGAATATTTTATTAAAGAAGCTATAAAAATTAGAGATTTAGGCGCTTCAATGATTGTTATGGCATTTGACGAAAAAGGACAAGCTGATTCTGTAGAAAGAAGGATTGAAATTGTTGATAGAGCTTATGATATTTTAGTAAATAGACTTAATATTAAACCAACAGATATAATATTTGATTTGAATGTATTCCCAATAGCTACAGGTATTGATGCTCATGATAACAATGCAGTAGACTTTATTGAAGCCACAAGAATTATTAAACAAAAATATCCTAAAGTTATGATTTCAGGCGGAATAAGTAATCTCTCATTCTCATTTAGAGGAATGGGAAAAATAAGAAACGCAATGCATGCAGTATTCTTGTACCACGCAATAAATGCAGGTTTAGAAATGGGGATTGTTAACCCTGCAATGCTAGAAATTTATGATAATATTCCTGAACCTTTAAAGACATTGGTAGAAGATGTTGTTTTAAATAAATCAAAAGATGCAACGCAAAAATTGTTAGAATATGCTGAAACTATTAAATCAGAAAAGACTGAAAAAGAAGAAAAAGTTGAAGATTGGAGAACTGAATCTGTTGAAGAAAGACTTCAAAATTCACTAATTAAAGGTATAAATAAATACTTAGAAGAAGATATAATAGAAGCACTGAAAACATATAAACCAATTGATATTATTGAAAAAATACTACTTGAAGGGATGAACAGAGTTGGAGTCTTATTTGGGGATGGAAAAATGTTTCTTCCACAAGTTGTAAAAAGCTCTAGAATAATGAAAGAAGCTGTTGATATTCTTCAAGTTCATTTCAAGAAAACTGATTCAAATAATATTGGGAAAATCGTAATTGCAACAGTAAAAGGCGATGTTCACGATATTGGTAAAAATATATTATCTTTAATTTTGCAATGTAATAATTTTGAAGTAATTGATTTAGGTGTAATGGTAAATTCATCAGAAATATTGAAAGCAGCAATAACTTATAAACCTGATATTGTAGGATTATCAGGTTTAATAACACCTTCTTTAGATGAAATGATTAATGTTGCTCAAACAATGGATAAAGAAGGTGTAAAACTTCCTGCAATAATGATAGGAGGAGCTACGACAAGTAAACTTCATACTGCTTTAAAAATTGCACCAAATTATAATGGATTAGTTGTTCAAACTAATAATGCTTCAGAAGCAGCTGTAGTGGCTCAAAAAATAGTTATGAAAGACGAAGCTTTTATAACTCATACAATTAATGAACAACAAAAACTTAGAGAAGAATATGAGGCAAGCTTAAAATGAAAATACCTTTTTTAGAAAAACTAAATAGTACTCCATTAATTTTTGATGGAGCAATGGGTACTGTTATATATGAAAAAGGGATCTTCCTTAACACTTGTTATGATGAACTAAATATAACAAATCCAGATTTAATTAAAAATATTCACGAAGATTATATAAATGCAGGTGCAGATGTAATATTAACAAATACATTTGGGGCAAATAGAATTAAGCTAGAAAAATTTGGTTTAACAGAAAAAGTAAAAGAAATTAACCAAAAAGGCGTTGAACTAGCAAAACTTGCAGCTAATAACGAAGAAAACATATATATATTAGCCTCTATAGGTTCTAACTTAAGCAGTGGTGAAATTCTTACATCTGAAAATATAGATACTATTAAAAATAGCTATAACGAACAAATATCAGCTCTTGTTGAGGCAGGAATTGATGGTATAATTTTTGAAACTTTTTTTGATATTGAAGAACTTATTTTAGCTGGAGAAATCGCAAAAAAATATAATATACCAGTAATAGGTTCAATGACTTTAACCAAAGAAATGGAGACACCTAAAGGACTAAATATTGTAACAGCATTAGAAAAACTTGATTCTTGTGAATATTTTGATGCTGTTGGATTAAATTGTAGTATTGGCCCACATGCAATGCTAAGCGCAGTAGAAAAACTTATCGACAATATTAAAAAACCATTAATTGTTCAACCTAATGCAGGCCACCCTCAAAAACTAGATGGTCGAATGATATACTTAAGTACACCAGAGTATTTTACATCATATTGTAAAAATTATATTAGTTTAGGAGTAAGAGGTGTTGGAGGATGCTGTGGAACAAATCCTGAACACATTGAAGAAATGGCAAAAACAATTAAGGCACTAACAGGTGTAAAAAAACATGTTGAAATTAACAAAATAGAAACAAGTATAAACCCTGATATTATAATTACACCAACAGAAGAAAAAAGTAATTTTGCTAAAAAATTATTTAATAATAATGAAAAAGCAATAACTATTGAAATAACACCACCTCGCTCAATAGATTTGACTCCAATGTTAGAAAAAGTTCAATTATGTAAAGATAATGGGATAGATGCTATAAATATTCCTGACGGCCCAAGGGCAAGTGCAAGAATATCTCCAATGGTTGCAGCTGTAATGATAGAACAAAAAATAGGGATAGAAGTAATTTTACACTACTGTTGTAGAGACAGAAATTTAATTGGAATGCAATCAGATTTATTAGGTGGGTATGCTGCAGGAATTAAAAATTATCTTGTAATAACAGGTGATCCTCCGAAACTTGGGAATTATCCAAATGCAACAGCCGTATTTGATGTTGATGCTGTCGGGCTAACAAAAGTAGTTCATAATTTAAATCATGGAGAAGATATTGCAGGAAATCCAATTAATCCACCAACTTCAATATTAATAGGTGTAGGAGCAAATCCTTGTGCTATAAATCTTGATAAAGAAATTCAACATTTTTATAACAAAATAGATGCAGGAGCAGAATATGTTATAACACAACCTGTATTTGATGCTGATACACTATTGCGTTTTATTGATATAACTTCTAAATATCAAAAGACTTTACCAGTTGTTGCAGGTATTTGGCCTTTAGTATCATTAAAAAATGCTCTTTTCTTAAAAAATGAAGTACCAGGAGTAGAAATTCCAGATAGTATAATCGATAGAATGTCAAAAGCACAAACTAAAGAAGATGGTATAAAAATTGGAATTGAAATAGCTCATGAAATTAAAGAAAAAGTTGATTCATCAGTTCAAGGCTACCAAATTAGCGCCCCTTTTGGGAGAGTTGATCTCGCTCTTAGTATAGTACATTAAGTCTGGATTATATTGTATAACATAAACTGTTCCATCTTCAGGGTAAACAATAGGTTTTTCAATATTTATATTCTCAATATTATTTTTTTTTATTTCTTCAGAGTGTTCATTATTTCTTGCAAGAGTAGGAACAACAGCTGAAAGCATTGTAGAAGCAATTATAACATTAGTAACTGTTTTTTGACTTATATTTTTTAAATAATTAAACTTTAATAAATTATTAATACCAATTTTTAACATTTTAAATTCCCTAATTAACGTATTTTCTCAATATATTCATCATCTACTTTATAATTTATAGTTTGATTTTTTATATCATACACACATTGAACACCATCATCTTTTTCTATAATAATTTCTGGAGATTTATCGTTGTTCAAATCTTCTATTTTTAACGATTTTGTATCATCTTGTTTATATTCCTCCATCATATCTTGCATTAATGCTTTTGCTTGATATTTATTGTATGTATCAGCAGAAGCAATACCTAAACAAGCAGATGCAAGTGCTGCTGCAATAATTGTTTTATTTTGAGTATTTTCTGATAATTTGGAATATTTAGGTTGAGAATTACTGTTAATTTTTTGTTGAAAATAAAGACTTCTTGGGGTAAAAGCTATTTTATTCATAAAAATCTCCTGAATTGTTGTTTGAATAATAAGCAAAAATTATTTTTTTTGCTATTATGTAAAATTTTTTTTACATAAGAAATTATTGAAATATTAATTTTTTGTTTATTTTTTAAGATTTATTCAAAAAAAGTGCTTAAATGATAATGTAGAAATAAATATAATTATTTTGATAAGGAGATATAAAAATGGCAAAAACAATTGGTATTGACTTAGGAACTACAAACTCAGTAGTTGCAGTTATGGAAGGTGGAAAACCAACCGTTATAGCTAACGCTGAAGGAATGAGAACAACACCTTCAATCGTTGGTTTTTCTAAAACAGGAGAAAGATTAGTAGGTCAATTAGCAAAAAGACAAGCAATATTAAACCCTGATAAAACTATTGCATCAATAAAAAGACATATGGGTGATGATTACAAGAAAAATATTGATGGTAAAGATTATACACCACAAGAAATTTCAGCAATGATTTTAAGAAAATTAGCTGATGATGCAAGTGCATATCTTGGTGAAAAAGTTACATCTGCAGTTATTACAGTTCCAGCATATTTTAATGATGCTCAAAGACAAGCAACTAAAGATGCCGGTAAAATTGCAGGTTTAGATGTATTACGTATCGTTAACGAACCAACAGCAGCAGCTTTAGCTTACGGTTTAGAAAAAGACCAATCAGAAAAAGTATTAGTATTCGACTTAGGTGGTGGTACATTCGATGTTTCTATCCTAGAAATTGGCGACGGTGTTCATGAAGTATTATCAACATCTGGAGATACTCACTTAGGTGGTGACGATTTTGACCAAAAAATCATGGATTGGATTTGTGAAGAATTCAAAAAGCAAGAAGGTATTGATTTAACAGGTGATAAACAAGCTATGCAACGTATTAAAGAAGCTGCAGAAAAAGCTAAATGCGAATTATCATCAGTTGTTGAAACAAATATCAACTTACCATTCATCACAGCAGATGCTAATGGTCCAAAACACTTAGATTTAACTTTATCAAGAGCTAAATTCGAAGAATTATCTTATGACTTATTAGAAAGATGTAAAAAACCAGTAGAACAAGCATTATCAGATGCAGGTCTTGGTAAAAATGAAATCAACGAAGTTGTTTTAGTTGGTGGTTCAACTCGTATCCCAGCTGTTCAACAATTAGTTAAAGAATATACAGGAAAAGAACCTAACCAATCAGTTAACCCTGATGAAGTTGTTGCAGTTGGTGCAGCTGTTCAAGCTGGGGTATTAGCTGGTGAAGTTAAAGATATCGTATTATTAGACGTTACACCTTTAACTTTAGGTATTGAAACAATGGGTGGAGTTATGACTCCATTAGTTCCAAGAAACACTACAATCCCTGTTTCAAAATCACAAGTATTCTCAACTGCAGAAAACAATCAAACAGCTGTAGATATTAACGTACTTCAAGGTGAAAGACCAATGTCTGCAGATAATAAATCATTAGGTATGTTTAGACTTGAAGGTATTGCTCCTGCAATGAGAGGTATTCCTCAAATCGAAGTTACATTTGATATCGATGCTAACGGTATTGTTAATGTTTCTGCAAAAGATAAAGCTACAAATAAAGAACAAAAAATAACAATTACAAATTCTTCTAACTTAAACGAAGCTGATATCGAAAAAATGGTTAAAGAAGCTGAAGCTAATGCTGCTGAAGATAAAAAGAAAAAAGAAGCAGCTGAAGTTAAAAATAATGCAAATTCTTTAATCACATCAGCAGAAAGATTAACTAAAGACTTTGAAGGTAAAATATCTGAAGATGATTCTAAGAAATTAGAAGAACAAAAAGAAGCTCTTAAAAAAGCTCTTGAAGAAGAAAAATCTTCTGACGATATCAAAAAATTATCTGAAGATCTTCAACAAACTATGTTTAGTATTTCACAAAAAGCATACGAACAAGTCTCTAAAGAAGATGCAGCTCAAACTGAAAACTCTACATCATCTGAAGAAACAAAAAACAATGACGATGATGTAATTGATGCTGAATATGTTAAAGAATAAGTAATAACAACTTATTATACAAAACAGAATCCGGTCAAATGGCTGGATTCTGTTTTAGTATATGTTAACATTTATGTCAAAAAGTATATACTATTAGCAAAAATTTCTTAATAAATGTTTTAAATTAACATACATTAATGTGGAGAAATTATATGCGTGTAGTTAACAATGCCCCAATATTTGGAGTTCAATCAACAAATTTTAAACAAAATTTAAGAAATCAAAATATAACCCCAACTATCAATTATCAAGCAATCAACCTTAATCATTTAAACCCAGCAAATCGTTCATTGGTAAAATTTACAGGTTATGGACCTGATTTCCAACAAACATTAAATGAAAATTATTTTAATTTACCAACAGATCCAAAAACTCATAAGGCATTTCAACCTGATGTTTATCAAAAGGCAGCTGCAGAAAATTTATTTAAAGGTAATGATGTTGTAGTCGCAGCTCCAACAGGTACTGGAAAAACAGCAATAGCACATTATGTTATACAAAAGAATTTAAAAGAAGGGAAAAAAACTTTCTATACAGCTCCATTAAAAGCATTAAGTAACGATAAAGTCAGAGAATTCCAAAAAATATACGGACCTCAAAATGTTGGTTTACTTACAGGGGATAGAAAAATTAATAAAAATGCTCCTGTCGTAATTATGACTACAGAAGTTTATCGTAATATGCTTATGCAAAATGCGATGAATAATCATAATCCAATTTTAAAAGACTTAAAAACAGTTGTATTTGATGAACTTCATTACTTAAATGATGAAGATAGAGGAGGGGTTTGGGAACAATCCATATTATTCACAAAACCTAAAACACAAATTCTTGCATTATCTGGAACAATGGGGAATGCAGATACAGTAACAGATTGGATTGCATCAACTAAAGGACATGGTTTAGCTGAAAAAGTTACTCCAGATGATAATTATAAAGCTGCAAACACTAAAAAACCTCACACAGTTCTTATTAATGTTCCGTCTGAAAATAGACATGTTCCTCTAGAATTCACTGTTGTAAAACTAGATCACCAAAAATCTAAATATGATAATAAAGGCCACAAATCAGGAGACAGTAAAAAAGTATCAAATAAACCAGCAGAAGAAATTTTACCTCAAAATGAAGATTATATTCAAATGGTTGATAAACTAAAAAAAGGAGATAAACTTCCTGCAATATTCTTTGTATTTAGTAAGAGAAAATCAAAAGATTTATTAGAAGAGATGAAGTTTAATGGCCCTACATTAACAACTCCTGAAGAAGCAAAAAAAATAGCTAAAACTATTCATAATTACCAAAAACAAGGTAAGTATTTAGGTGAACTTTTAGATGAAGAAGCCCTTACAAGAGGTTATGCTATTCATAATGCAGGTATGTTACCAGAACAAAAAGAATTAATTGAATCATTATTTCAACAAAAATTAGTAAAAGTAGCATTCGCAACAGAAACATTATCTGCAGGAATTAATATGCCAGCTAGAACAACAGTTATATCAAGTCTAATGAAACCTGTAAGTACAAAGGTTAATGAAGAAGGTAAACGTCCACTTGTACCAAATGAATTTCATCAAATGGCAGGACGTGCAGGTCGCCGTGGAATTGATGTTAAAGGTTATACTTATTGTATGGCTTGTAACAATGCACAAGAAAAAGGATTCAAAAAACTTATTGCTCAAAAATCAAATGACATTGAAAGTCACTTAAAAACAGATTTTTCTTTTGTTGCAAATGTTGATAAAAACTTTGAAAATAAAGAATTTTTATCAAATTTCTATGAAAAATCACTATTTGCATATGATAAAGACCCAGGAGTTAGAGCAATGAAAACATCTGCACTTGTAGATGAATTCTATACAAAAGAAAATATTTTAAAAGAAAATGGATTTATTACATCAAGCAATAAACTTACACCAAAAGGGGAATTATTAACCAAAATAAATGGATATGAACAAATTCCAGTAATAGATGCTGTTTATAATCAACAACTAAAAGGAATGAACCCTCAACAATTAGCAGGATATGTTGCAGGTCTTGCAATGTTATCTACTGAAGAACAAAAAGGTATGGGTGACTCAATGGTTCCATTTGATGATGAATTTCTAGAACAAAAAGCTGGAGATTTATCTGAAAACGTACAAGAATACAACACAAATATTTATCCTATTTTAGGGCAAGAACTTCATCTTAATACTGATGCAATGAAACATGTTTATACTTGGGCTGATAAAAATGATGAATCTGAACATTCAACAAAAAATTGGCATGATATGTTTAAAGGTGATACTGGATTCAAAATAAAAGATGAAGGAACACTATTTAAAGAAATAACAATGACAACTGATTTATTAAAACAAATTAGAGATATTGCACAATTTGCAGAAGATGATTCGGTTAATATTCACGATAAAAGATATTATAATAATTTACAAAAAACATCTCAAGAAGCAATTGATTTAATAAATAGAAAACCAGCTTGCCAAGATGAAGATGCATAAATTATGATAAAAATAATAATTGTATAAAAAATACGGGTAGGATTTAATACCCGTATTTTTTATATCTCCCAAGATTAAGCAATACTAGCTTAATGATAATAAAGATTTCACTGAACGAGCATTTTCACGAACTTCTTCGTCTGAATGCATATTAATAGTGTCATCTAAGATTTTTACTGCTTCTGATTTGTTTTCAAGATTTAAAATTTCGTTAATTGTAGACATTGCAACAACAGGACTCATATCATTAATACCTTTACCTTTGTTGATAATTACAACTTTTAACGAATCATGTATATTTTTTCTAACTAATACTTGAGAAGTTAACTCTCTAACTTCATCATCTTGAGAATTTGTTCCTAATTCTTCTAAAACTGAAATAGCTTCAGTATCTTCATGTTTGCCTAATGTTTCAATAATTCTTCTAATTTTTTTATTCATTATGCAACCTCCTTAGATACTTTTTTGGCAGCTTCAATTTTATTTTCTTCTAACCAAGTATTTTTTAAATCTGCAACTGAAGCTTTAGTATTAATTTGATGCATGTTTAAAACTTTAACTGTATCCTTTGCTTCTTCCTTATGAACATTTAATTTCTCTAAATTTTCAGTAATTTTATTAGAAACATTTTTACCTATTTCATTAACTTTTTGAGGTACTGATTTAATAGCTGAAATTGTGTTATTAATACCTGCTTTTACATTCTTAGCAAAGTTAATAATTGGTTGAGATATTCTATGACCAAAATTAGACACAGCAGCTACAACAGATGCTGACATCATTTTTAACTTGCTAGCTTCTTTAACTTTGTTTGATTGGAAAAGGTCTGCAGAAATTAATGCACTACCTTTAAAAACTCTTCCTGAAAAACTATTATGTTCAAATGGATTTGTTGATGTTGATTTACGAGTAAATGGTGAAGCAACTTTACTTGCTATATTTGCTCCTATTGCTCTTATTCCCATAGGATCATATCCTTTCTTTTTCTCTAGTGTTTCACACATCTAGGATATCATAGCAATATTTTTCTAAATCATCTTTTAAGAGGATTATATACTCCATACCAAAGTTTGAGAATATTCCACATTATAAAATATACTGAAACAATAGTATAAATTGACTTTGGCAATATTTATAATAACAAATAATTTAAACTTATTACCATACCTTTGTATAAGACAAATTATAATTTAGTATTATATTATTTTAATTTTTGAAATGGATACACAGAAAATAATTTTATAAAATATAAGATTTTAACCCAGAATGAACTAATAGTTTTATAATGTGAAATCAATATATTCTTTTTTGATTTTTCAAATTGGTATTTTAATTCTTTATATAATTTTTTACGGATTAAATAATCCTTTTCTAAATTAAAAATTTTAAATAAATCTAATTTTTTCAAATCTTCTTTATAATTTTTTTTATCAGATTTTCGATGAACAACCAATGGTTTTCTTAATAATGATATATTTCTTGCAGATAGATAAGCTTGAATAAAGAATAAATAACACTCATAATTTAACGCTTTAATAAAAGTAATGTTATTTTTTTCCAATAAATCTCTTTTAAACATTTTATTAAATATATCAGGAGCTATTTTAAACATAAAATCATAAGTTTCTTGAGGTGAAAAAGCTCTATTATCATAATCTTCTGAAAGCTCTATATAAGGGTATTCTTCATCAAAAAATTCCATATTCAAAGGGTTTAAATTGGTTAATGAAAATAAAACAATTTCTGACTCAAATTCTTTAGCATTTTCATATAAAGTTTGAAGCATATCAGATTTAATATAATCTGTACTTTCCATAAAAATAATATACTCACCACGAGAGAGATAACGTCCTTTATTTCTTGCAAGTGCAATTCCTGAATGTGGTTGTGTTACAAGTTTAACTCTTGAATCTTTTCTCATATATTCTTCTATAATTTTTTGAGAATCATCAGTAGAGCCATCATTTACACATACTATCTCAATATCGGAAAAAGATTGATTTAATAAACTATCTAGACATTGTTTCAAAGTCGATTCCGAATTATAAACCGGTATTACTATTGAAATACAAGGTGGTTTTATAGAATCTGTAACTAATACCATACTTACTCCTTTTTTATAATTATTATTTGTTTTGAATTTATATGCAATTTGTAAATTTTTTTTAAGAATATGGCAAATATTTTTATTTAGGATAATTATTCAAATACATAAGGAATACATTATGCATATACCCCAAAACAACTTTACTAACAAAATCAAACCTGCAGCAAAATTTGTAGGGCAAAAAACCTTTGAAATGGCTAAAAGAATTGTGCCAGGAATTGTTATGATGACTTGCTCATTCACAATCGGGCATATGATGAATAAACCATCAAATCAACCAAGACCGATTGACCCTAGAATGGATGCAAATTGGGCTTATCATGCCGGACAACAAAGAATTAGAGATAGCTTACAAATTGTAGAATTAAAACAAAAACTTGCTGCAGACTCTATAAAAATTTACGAACTAACTAAAAAAGCAGGATTAGACAAAGCTATTAAGAAATAATTTCTCCAATTAAATCATATTCATAACAATCTGTTATTTTAACTTGTTCTATGTCTCCAGGGACAACAGGCTTATCTGTTTTAATATAAACAACCCCGTCAACCTCTGGAGCATCATATTGACTTCTAGCTATAACCATTCCATCATCAGTAAAACTTTCAATTATACAATCAAGAGTTTTACCGATAAATGATTCATTTATTTCTTTTGAAATTGTTTGTTGAAGTAACATCAATTTCTTATGACGTTCATTCATTACTTTTTTAGGAACTAAAGGTTTTATTTTATAAGATGGAGTTCCTTTTTCTCTAGAATACTTAAATACACCCATCTTATTAAATCTCATTTCTTTTACAAAATTATAAAGATGTTCAAACTGTTCTTCTGTTTCGCCAGAATATCCAACAATAAAAGCAGTTCTTATTGCAACATTTGGTATTCTGTTTCTAATATTTTGAACTAACTCTTTATAATCAAATGAAGGACGGCACATTGATTTTAACATTTCTGGATGTGAATGTTGAAGAGGAATATCTACATATTTTACAACTTTATCCAATTTTGCTATTGTGTCTAACAATTCATCAGACATATTTGTAGGATATGCATACATTATTCTTACCCAACAAAGATTATCTATTTTATTTAATTCTTCTAAAAGTTCTTTTAGCATTGGTTTTCCATACAAATCAATACCATAATATGTTGTATCTTGCGCAATTAGAATTATTTCATTAACCCCTTTTGATACAAGTTGTTTTGCTTCTTCTACAATATTTTCTATAGTTCTTGAATGATAATCACCTCTTAAGTAAGGAATTACACAATAACCACATCTATAATTACAACCATCAGCAATTTTTAGATATGAACTTGCCCCAACTGTAATTTGTTGTCTTTCAATATTTTCAGGGTAAATATAATTGGGCTTGTCAGATACTTGATTAGTAAAATTATTATCAATATTTTTTAAGACATCCATAAGTTTTTCAATATCAGTTGGTCCTATCATGCCAGCAATTTCAGGAATAGCTTGATTAAGTTCATCTTTGTGTTTTTGAGGAAGGCAACCTGCAACGATAACTTTTTTCCCTTCTTCAACCATTTCTAAAATTGAATGGATTGATTCTCGTTCTGCGTCATTAATAAAAGAACAAGTATTAACAATAACAATATCAGATTCAGATTCATCAAGAGTAATTTCATACCCATTTTGAGCAAGAAGTCCTAGCATAAGTTCTGAATCAACTAAATTTTTTGCACAACCGTGACTTATTAATGCTATTTTTTTCATAAAAATAATTTATCATAAACGAATTCAAATTTCACATCTTATCAAAATGTAAATGTGGGGGTTTAAAAGATTTATGATTGCGATAAAATAGACTTATGAAAAGAAAGAGTTTTGCTTTAGCTTGTATATTATCATTAACTTTAGCTTCACCTGTTCTAGCAGGCTTTAGAGAATACTATGAAGCTGGCCAACAATATCTATATCAGTCTCAATATTCAAGCTCTATTGATGAATTTAAAAAAGCGTTAAGAATTAATCCTCTTGATAATTCAGCAAGAATTGGTATTGTAAATGCTTATCTTGCAAGAGGTACTTATTATGCAAATAAAGCTAATAACTATACAAATGCAGCAAACGACTTTAGAAGTGCTTTATTTTATATAAAGTATTATCCAAAAGATAATGATATTGAAAATACTTTTTCTACAGCGACATCAGCTGCTAATAGTTTAAATTATTGTCTTAAACAAATAGGTTTTGATTACTCTCCAGAATCAAGATATAACAAAGGTGATCAATTACGTACTGAAGGACAATTAGCTGCTGCAATATATGAATTTGAACAAATACGTTCTAATCCTAAATTTAAAAAGAATGTAACAGCACAAATTGCAGACATGATTAAGCTATTGGGAAATAATGATAGAGCTACTGATTATTATAAAGAAGCAGTAAAACTAGATCCAAGCAATGGACCATTATTGTTGAGATATGCAAGACTTCTTGATAAACTAGGAAGAGAAGATGAAGCTGTTCAACAATATAATACGGCTCTAGCAGAAGGGGATAATGATCCTGAAATTCTTTATGCAATGGAAAGGATTTATTATAAAAAACTAGATGCTAATCCTAAAGATCCAGAACTTAATGCAAATATTGGAGCTATAAAACAAAAACAAGGGAATTATGTTGATGCTCTTGTATATTATAAAAAAGCAGAAGAATACAGTGCCTCTTCATCAGATGTAAATTCTAAAATTAATACAAGATTAAATATTGGTACATTATTCCAAGTACAAAAGAACTATACAAAAGCACTTGAAATATACAAATCTATACTTATTGAATACCCAGATAACTTAAATGCAAATCTATATTCAGCCCAATGTTTAGAATTAATGGGAGAAAATGCAAAAGCAATAGACGCATACGAAAAAGTTTTATCTCTTGATCCAACAAATAGTTCAATTCGCCAACAAATTGTTACTCTAAAACGTAATTCAATGACTCCAGAAGAATTACTCGCAAGCATAGAAAATAATTCTCAAGTTGATAAAACAATGGTTGGTATGATGTATGATTATGCTCTTGAATACCATAAAAAGAACGATGTTAATAATGCAATCAAATGTTATCAAGGAGTTTTAAAATTTGATAAAACAAAACCTGATGTTTATACAAACATAGCTCTTTGTTATGCAGAGAAAAAAGATTATAAATCAGCTAAAGAGATTTTAACAACAGCAAAACAAAGATTCCCAAATAATAAAACAATTCAAACTACTTTAGATAACTTAAATAGTACAATGATAGCTCAATCTGCAAATGATGCTTATGATGCTTATGCTAAAAAAGATTATCAAAAAGCAATTCAATTATATTCAGCAGTAAATCCTGCAACAAAAGATTCTTTATTAGGTATCGCAGCATCCTATGAAGGTTTACAAAATTCAGATAAAGCAATTGAATACTACAAAAAAGCTCTTAACTTAGAACCTAATAATGCAGATATCGCATATAGTATTGGGGCATTATATGCAAACAAGGAAGAATGGTATAATGCAAAATCATATTTAAATAAAGCCGTAACTTTAAATCCTAATAATAATGATGCAAAAACAGCATTAAATGATATCAAAAAAGTTACAAGCCAAATTCAAGTTCAAAAAGGGGCAGAATTATTTAATGCAACAAAATACGATGAAGCCCTAAAAGCATTCACTCAAGCAATTACAGATGATAATACAAACTCTGATGCTTATTATTATAGAGGAATGATTTACGATGCCAAAAATCAACGAAATCTTGCAATAAATGATTATAAAAAAGCTGTTCAATATAATCCACAACAATATCTAGCAAACTACTTAATCGCTGTAGACTATGATATTATTGGACAATATAAAAACGCATTAGATTTTTATAAAAAATTTGCACAACAATACACAACAGAAGATGAATATTTAAAATATACAAAAACAAGAGTTCAAGAATTAGCAAAATATGGAAATTAAAGATATACTGAAACAAACAAGAGTTTCACTAGCTCCAATGGCTGGAATTACAGATTATGTATTAAGAGCCCTTATCCGAGAACAATCAAAAACCTGTATATTAACAACAGAAATGATAAGCTCTGAAGCTCTTCATAATGTCAAAGAAACTGATATGACAAAAAAAGATGAGAACCATTCTCCAATTATTTATCAGTTAAGCGGTCATAAACCTGAATTAATGGCAGAAGGAGCAAAATATCTTGAACCAATGGCAGATGTTATTGATATAAATATGGGTTGTCCAGTAAATAAAGTTGTAAAAGGTCAAGATGGAAGCGCTTTAATGAAAAATCCATCTCTTGCTTATGATATTGTACAAGCCGTAAAAGAAAGTATTAACATACCAGTAAGTGTAAAATTCAGATTAGGTTATACACAAGAAACAATGAATTTTGTACCATACGGGCAATATATGCAAGAAGCAGGAGCTGAATTTATAACAATACACGGAAGAACAAGAAACCAAATGTATTCAGGAAAAGCGAATTGGAAAAAAATTAGAGAGCTTAAAGAGAATGTCGATATTCCTGTTTTTGCAAATGGAGATGTAGTATCAATTGATAGTGCGATACAATGTCTTGAAGAATCTGGAGCAGACGGAGTTGCAATAGGTCGTGGAGCATTAGGTGATGTAACATTAATCGCAAGAATAGAGCATTACCTAAATACAGGAGAAAAACTACCACCTCCAACTTTAGAAGAAAAAATTGAAACAATGAAAAAGCATCTTGATATGGAAATAGAATTAAGAGGCGAAAAAGTCGGATTAAAATTTGTACGAAAATTTTATCCATTCTATATTTCAGGAGTTCCAAATGCTGCAAAATATAGAAGTAAACTTGTAGTAATGGACGATTACAAAGAAATTATTGATGCATTAGATTATATAAAAAATAATCACTCAAACCCTATTTCCAGTATGGTTTAAAATTTATAATTTTATTAAAAGTTTCCTCATAATCTCCATTATAATTATTTAAAACTCCAACTAAATCTATTGATATTATTTTTTTAGAATTTTTATTCAATATTAACTCCTTACAAAAATGTATGTTTTATGTAAACAATAAGTTATATTTATAATTATAATACTTAGTTATCATGTAATCAATTAGCTACAATTATATAATTTTAGGTTTTAACTTTGAAAAAATATTTATCAGCATACGGAAATACATGGCAACTATATATAAGTAAACCAATTGCTCAAATTATGGGAATTACTCAAGATGAGTATACTGTTAATTTAACTATTGAAAACAAAGTATTATATGTAAAAAAAATCCCTAATAATGAGCTTGAAAAATATAAAAATTTATTGTGTAAAAAACTAGTAAAACGCAATTCTAGTTTTGGCTTAACAATTCCAATGTCAATACTTGAGGTTTTAGATATTAACCCTGAAAAAGATATGATTAATTTTGAAATAAATGGGTTAATTTTAAGCATAAATAAAGTTGATTAAATTAACTTTTATTTATTTAAAATTTACCCCTACCCTCTTGATTTACCCCATTGATGTGAGACAATATTGGTGAGGTATTTATTGATATGTCTGACAATAATTTAGTTTACATTTTAGATGATAAAATCTATATCAATTTAACTAATATGTGTACTAATGATTGTATTTTTTGTTTAAGACGAGATAAAGATGATGTTTGTGGTCAAGATATGTGGCTTAAAACAGAAAAAACAACATCTGAAGATGTTATTGAACAACTTGAAAAATATTCAGACAAAATCAATAAAGGCATAACTTTCTGTGGTTATGGCGAACCTACAATGAAATTTAATCAACTTAAAGAAGTTGCAGAGTATATCAAAAAAAATTACCCTAATACCTATATAAAAGTGAATACTAACGGGCATGGAAATGCTATTAATAAAAAAAATATATTGCCTGAATTAAAAGGTTTAGTTGATGAATTTTCAATTAGTTTAAATGCCCAAAACGAAGAATTATATAATGAACTTTCTCAACCTAAAATCGAGAATGCATATAATGCAATGAAAGAGTTTGCAATCCAAGCTCACAATGAAGGTTTCAAAACAACATTATCTGTTGTATCAGGTTACAAAGATTATGATGTAGATTTAGAACTTTGTGAAGGTTTAGCAAAAGAATTAAAAGCAAGCTTTAGAAATCGCGAATGGATTGAAAACGGATATTAGGAGTAAGGGGTAAATGTTAAAATAAAACTCATTGACCTAAAATCTCAGATAAAAAGATTAAAACAAAATACAATATAAGTTATTGGAACTTACAAAAATAAAGAAAGGCGAAAACATGCAAAATTTAGACAAAATCATGAAACCAAAATCAATTGCAGTTGTTGGTGCATCTACCAAAGAACACACTATTGGTTCAGATATCATGAAAAGATTACAAGAATACAAATTCCAAGGTAATATCTACCCAGTAAACCCAAAAGGTGGAATTATTGAAGGATTACAAGCATACACTTCTGTATTAGAAATCCCAGGAGAAGTAGATTTAGCAATCATCGTTGTTAATGCAAAATTCGTATTATCAACTATTGATCAATGTCACGAAAAGGGTATTAAAGGTTTATGTATCATTACAGCTGGTTTCAAAGAAACTGGTAAAGAAGGTGCAGAAGCTGAAAAACAATTATTAGAAAAAGTTAGAGAATATGGTATGAGATGCGTAGGTCCTAACTGTTTAGGTGTTGTAAACACTCACCCAGAAATCAGAATGGACGGATGTTTTGCTGAAAGTTTACCAGAAAGAGGAAACATTGGTTTCGTTTCTCAATCAGGTGCTTTAGGTGGTGGTATTTTAAATATTTTAAAAGACTTAAACTTAGGTTTTGCTCAATTCATCTCAATTGGTAACCAAGCAGATGTAAACGCTGAAACAGCTCTTGAATATTGGGAAAATGAAGAAGATGTTGAACAAATTCTTCTTTATATGGAATCAATCCAAAACCCAGCTAACTTCAGAAAATTAGCTTCAAGAATTTCTAAGAAAAAACCAATCTTAGCACTAAAAGCTGGTCGTTCTGCAGCAGGTGCTTCAGCTGCATCTTCTCACACTGGTTCATTAGCAGGTGCTGATAAAGCAGCTAACGCATTATTAAGCCAATCAGGTGTTATCAGAGAATATTCATTACAAAACTTATTTGCAACTGCAAAAGTTTTTGCTAACTGCCCTATTCCAAAAGGTGATAGAGTAGCTATTATTACAAACTCAGGTGGTCCTGGTATTATGGCAACAGATGCAGTTTGTGAATATGGTATGCAAATGGCACAAATTTCAGATGCTACAAAAGAAAAATTAAGAAGCTTCTTGCCTTCTGCAGCTTCAGTTAAAAACCCTATCGATATGATTGCATCAGCTCCTATCGAACACTATAAAGAAACTTTAAAAACTGTTATTGCTGACGAAAATGTTGATATGATTATTACAATCTATCTTCCATTCTTAGGCTTAAAAGATATCGATGTTGCTAAAGCATTAATGGAAATTAAAGCTGAACATCCTGAAAAACCAGTTATTGGTGTATTCATGACTAAGAGCGAATTCTTCTCAACATTATCTGATATGGATGTTAATATGCCATTCTTTATGTATGCTGAAGAAGCTGCTGATGGTTTAAACAGATTAAATCAACAAAGATTATGGATGGAAAGACCTGAAGGTCAAATCAAAACATTTGATGTTGATAAAGCAAGAGCAGCTGAAATCATCAAAGGTTCTTTAGCTGAAGGTAGAGCTCAATTAACAACAAGAGAGTCTATCGATGTATTAGATGCTTACGGAATCAGAGTTTGTAAATCAGGTTTTGCAACAAATGAAGAAGAAGCAATCTCTATTGGTAATTCTATCGGATACCCTGTTGTTATGAAAATGACTTCTAAAACAACATCACATAAAACAGATGTTGGTGGTGTAAGAGTTAATATTCAATCTGAAGAACAATTAAGAGCAGAATACAAAGACCTTATTTCTAAATTAGAAGAAAGAGGATTATTAGACGGTTTAGAAGGTGTAATCATTCAAGAAATGGTAAAAGGTAATCGTGAAATGGTTTGTGGTATCGCAACAGATCCTCAATACGGTCCAATGATGATGTTCGGTCTTGGTGGTGTATTCATTGAAGTTATGAAAGATGTAACATTCAGAATTGCTCCACTTACTGATATTGATGCTAAAGAAATGATTAAATCAGTTAAAGCATACAAATTATTAGAAGGCGCAAGAGGAACAACTCCTGCTCAAATGGAACAAATTGAAGAAACATTATTGAGATTATCTCAATTAGTTAACGACTTCAAATTCATTGATGAATTAGATATTAACCCATTGTTAATTTCTGAAAAAACAGGAGAAGGCATTGCTGTTGACGGACGTATCAAAGTTCGTTTAGAAGAAGCAAAAGAAACACTTGCTGAATGCTGTGGTATGTGTTCTTGCTGCAAATAATATAAATATTAAATAAATAAAAATACTCAAAGGGTACTGGTTTTTAATCAGTACCCTTGTTTTAAACTTCACTGGATTTTCAGAACTTAAAACTTTTTTATGCTAAATAATATGTATTTTCACCAACTCCAGGTTTACGACTTTCTGGACTGAATGTTGGATATTTAGCATCTAATGAAGCTTGTATATTTTGTGGTTTTGGATCAAATTGAGCATAATTTACACCCTGTTGATAAGGTTGTTTTTCAACTTTTTTAGTATACTCATTACCACCAACTGTAAATGTTGGAGCTGTATACCAATTTAATTTTTCAATACCTTGAACCATATTTAAATTTCCCAATACAAAATATATTACTTAACTCTATATTTATATAAAGTATTAGTTATTATAAAAATTGCCTTTTTTGTAACGAAATATTACAGAAATAATAAAATATGAAATTTAGACACGAGTATATACTTTATATATATGTAAGAGTTAAGTTTAAGTAAGTCGAGTAAGTTAAGTTAAAAAGAAGAGGTTTTCATGTCTTTTAATTTGTCTGGCAACCTGTACCACAGGGCATGGCAGTTTCAAAAGTCTGCCAAAATGGGTGAACACAAGGTAGATGAAGATAAAGCAAAATATACTTTATCCTTCACAGATGCTTATGATAAAACATCAGCAGCCCCCGTCCGACCAGTTCCACCTAAAAAGCATAAAATAGACTTAATTGGATAATGATATTTTTATACTAAAATATTATTATGGATATCAATGAGTTAAAAAATAGAATTAAAATCAATAAGGAGTGTCTTTGACCTAGATAAGTTAAAGACTGATTTAAAAGATATAGAAGATAAACTTCAAACCCCAGAGGTATGGGCAGATCAAAAGTTGGCTTCAGACTTAGGACAACAAACCAAAGAACTTAAACAGACTCTAGACATGGTTACCAAATGGGATCAGATAATTGAAGATGCAGAAGTTTCCTATGAAATAGGAGATGAAGAATTAATAGAAGAAACCAACTTACAACTTGATAAACTTAAAACGTCTTTAGACAAATTTGATTTTCAAAAAATGCTTAGTGGCGAATATGATGAAGCCGATGCAATATTAACAGTAAATGCCGGAGCCGGTGGCACAGATGCACAGGATTGGGCAAGTATGTTACTTCGCATGTACACAAGATGGGCAGAAAAAAAAGGTTGGAAAGTTGATTTATTAGATAAATCAGATGGAGAAGAAGCTGGAATTAAATCTGCAACAATAAAAATACAAGGTAAATATGCTTATGGATATGCAAAGGCTGAAAAAGGTGTTCATAGGTTAGTTAGGATTTCCCCTTTTAATGCAAACGGAAAAAGGCAAACAAGTTTTGCATCATGTGAAGTTTCCCCAATTATTAAAGATATTGAAAAAACAATAATAATCCCACCTGAAGATTTAGAAATAGAAACAATGCGCTCAGGAGGTGCAGGAGGGCAAAATGTTAATAAAGTTGAGACAGCTGTTAGAATTTATCACAAGCCAACAGGTATTGTAGTAAAATCTCAACAAGAGCGCTCACAACTTCAAAATAAAGCTATAGCAATGGAAATATTAGTCTCTAAATTATTAGAAATAAAACAACAAGAACATGAGAAAAAACTAGCAGAATTAAAAGGAGAAGCATTTGATATAAATTTTGGTTCTCAAATCCGATCTTATGTTTTTCATCCATATAAAATGGTTAAAGACCATAGAACAAATTATGAAGTAGGAAATGTTGACTCTGTTATGGACGGAGATTTAGATGATTTTATTGAATCATTTTTAAAAAGTAATAATAATTAAACAAATAGTGGTGGATAAATAATATCCACCACTTAAAATCCAACTATTTAATTGTCAAATCTATACTACTTTAGCCTCCTCAAAATAATCTACTACTGTTGCCATTACACTATCAAAAAAGTTTTCGAGTTCTAAGTTTACTCCATCTTTCAGTTCATTTGCTGCAATTGAATCTGACATACTTACAAACTCGAAATTTTGATTTAAATCCATAATCATTTCCTCACTTAATTCTAGTAGACGATACTTATTACATAATTAGATTACGGACACATTTCCATAAACTTTAGCAAATTTATTTAATTTGTTACAATAAAAAAATAAAACAAGGTAAAATTCAATAATAATAAGGTTTTTTAAATTGTTACAAAAAAAGCATGTAACATTAAAAGACAGCTAATAACATTTTCATAAATTGAGGAATTAAAATGTTCAAATACTCAACTATAGGTCTAACAAACATTAAAGATAACAATAAACCTAAATATATTTTTAATGGGATAGAAACCATAAAAATATTCATCTGAGGCATAACTTTTGATGTAAAGCCTAATAAAACATCAGTAATTAATAATACGCCGAATATAGGTAATGCAATTTTTAGAGATATAACAAAAATTTGACTGACAATAAAAATAATTTGATGAACAACTTCAGGCGAAAATCCAAAACCATAACCAATAGGCATACTTTGAAAACTATTATAAAATGCTGCAAATAGCCAATGATGAGCATTTAGTGCAATAAAAACCATTGTCATCATCCAAGTATACATTTGAGTAATCATAGGAGATGTACCACCAGACATAGGGTTTAGTGCCATATCAGCAGACAAGCCCATTTGTATTGAAAACATATTTGCTCCAAGTTCCATTGCAATAAATATTACGTTTGCGCAATAACCTATAGCAAACCCTATTAAAAATTCTCTGAATAATATAATAGTAAGTTCAGGAACAGATGTTGGAGCTATAAAATTCATTTTTGCTTGAATCATTGGAAATACCAAGAATGATATTACAGCACTCAACCAAATTTTAACCTGTTGAGGGATAGGAAATGTTGAAAACATTGGGGCTGTTGCAAACATACCACTCAATCTGGTTACTATTGCCATAAACAAAATAATATTTGCTGGTGAAAATATATCAAATAAATTAATCATTAACCACCTATCAATTTAGGAACTGTATCCATAAATTCATTAAAAGTACTAATAAATAAATTAAACATCCAAGGTAATAGAATTACCAACACAACAACACTACCAATAATTTTAGGAACAAATGTTAAAGTTGATTCTTGTATTTGTGTAACAGTTTGGAATACGCTGACAATTAGACCTAAAACCATGCCGGCAATTAAAATAGGAACAGATAATTCTAAAACTAAAACAAATGATTTTTGTAAAAGTGTAATAATAATATCCTGATTCATACTCTACCTCACAAACCCTTCAACAAGGGATTTAACAACAAGATACCATCCATCAACAAGAACAAACATGATTAACTTAAATGGTAATGCAATCATTGTAGGAGGTAAGAACATCATCCCCATAGAAACCAAAACAGATGATACAACAATATCAATAATCAAAAATGGTAAAAATATTACAAAACCTATTGTAAAAGCCGTTTTTAATTCACTTAATATAAATGCCGGTAATAAGCAATATGTTGGAACATCGTCTTTATTTTTAGGCTTTTCAATTTTCCCCATTCTAACAAATAGAGCTAATTCTTTTTCGCTTGTCTGCTTAAACATAAAATCACGCATTGGAACTATCGCTCTATCAATAGCAGCTTGTTGAGTTATTTGATTTTTCATATAAGGTTGCAAGGCTTTGTCATTAATTTGATTTAATGTCGGAGACATTACAAAGAATGTTAATATTAATGCCAAACTTGTAATAACTTGATTTGGAGGTAATGTATTTACCCCAAGCGCCTGCCTTGTTAATGACAATACAATAACTATTCTTATAAATGATGTTGTCATTATAAATATACTTGGTGCTAAGGTTAAAATAGTTAACCAAATAACGATTTGGACACCATTAGTAAAATCTTGTGGAGTATTCGCTGGCTGCATCCCAATATTAATATTTGGGAACGAAACAGGAGCTGCAAAAGCTGGTACTACAGATAAAAATGCAATAGCCAACCCTATTAATACATATTTTAATTTCCTATTCATATTTCTTTACTATCCCTATAAACTTTACTCTCATATCTATAATATATGACCTGTTGAAAGAAATCAAAAAATTTACAAATGTAAATAGCAAATTTATTTTTGAGAAGCATTATATTACTTGTATGAATATATCTGTTAATAATATAAAAACTATAGATACATTTACTACCAAAGCTGGCAAAATTGCTAGACGATTAAATCAACTTGCAATAAAAGAACTAAAATCAGAAGCGATAGAATATACCTATCCTAAAGCAACAGCAAAAGATTTAAAATTACTTACTTCAAAAAGACTTGAAGATACATATAAGAAAGTTTCTTGGACAAACCCTAAAGATGGAAAAGTTTACCATATACTTGAAGAAGGTAGAAGTAAAAAAGGAATTAATGTAAGGATTTTAGCATCAGATGGGGAATTCATAAAAAATGCGACACTTAAACCTAAAACAATTGTAATTTTTGACCAATTTAAAAATTTAGGTAGTTTAAGAAGTTTATTAAAATTTAAACTAAATAAAACTCCAAACCATGGAGAAATAGTTGAAACATATTTAAAAAGAACAAATCCGTTTGCCAATATAGAGCGAGTAAACCATAAAAAAAACTTATTAGAGATGATAAAATATCGTGGACAGCTACCAATAGACTTAACAGAAAAAAGATTTCAAGAATTAGATAAAACAATAAAAAATGGGCATAATATTGATTACATATCAATATCAGAAGTTGCGATGTGTGATATAGGAGAATTATCTCATTCAAAAGGTATTGAACAAAAAGAAGCAATTCAAGATAGCATACTTAAAGGGGAATTAAGCCCTCTTACAAATATTTTTAAATCAATAATTAATAAAGGTACCAAAATTTTCATGTCAGCAAGCAACGAACCTAAAAATCCATCACAAAAAGTCAATGCATTTCTTGCTATTGATGGAGTTGAAGGAGTAGGTGGACTTGCAAGAAATGGAAAAATTGCAAAAGATTCAGCATCAAGAAAGTCTATATTTACACCTCACTATGAACAAAGAACATTCCAAGGTAAACTTGTAGAAGAAAATGGAGAAATTCTAGGAATTAACATAACAGGGAAACCTGGAGCAGAGTTACCATACAATAAAAAATATAAACATTTGCTAAGAATTATTGGAGGAACATCATATTCAACCCCTATAAGAGTTGGAAAACTTTCACTTAATGACATGATGGAAGGAATTTTGTAACTTATTTCCCTTGATTAATTTTTTATGATAAACTTAATAAGTAACAATTAGAGAAGTTAGGGAGAAGTATATAATGGGCTATAAAATTTTATCAAAAAAAGAACTTTGTCCAAATCAATACGAAATAACTATAGATGCACCTTACGTTGTAAGAAATGCAAAAGCTGGACAGTTTATAATATTTAGAGCAGAAGAAAATGGAGAAAGAGTTCCATTGACAATTGCTGATGTTAATAAAGAAACAGGAGCTTTAACTCTTGTATTTATGGCTGTAGGATATTCAACTAAAAAACTTGCGCAATTAGAAGTTGGTGACGAATTAGTTGATATCGTTGGACCTTTAGGACAACCAACTCATATTAAAAAATATGGAACTGTTGTTTGTTTAGCTGGTGGTTATGGTGCTGCTCCTTGTTATCTAATCGCTAAAGCTTTCAAAGAAGCAGGAAACAAAGTTTATATGATTATGGGTGCTAGAACTAAAGATTTAATCTTCTGGCAAGATAAAATGAAAGATGCTTGTACTGAATTATTCATTACCACAGATGATGGTTCATTAGGTGAACAAGGATTTGTTACAGGTGTTCTTGAAAGAATCATGAATTCTGAAAAAGTTGATTATGCAATCGCTGTAGGTCCAATGCCTATGATGAGAGCAGTTGCGAATATGACTAGAGACAAAGGTATTTATACAGAAGCTAGTATGAACCCTATTATGGTTGATGGTACTGGCATGTGTGGTGCTTGCCGTGTTACAGTAGGTGGCGAAACTAAGTTCGCTTGTGTAGATGGACCAGATTTTGACGCTCACAAAATTGACTTTGATGAGGTTATCAATAGAACCAGAATATACAAAGATGAAGAAAGAAAAAGATCGGAAAATTGCAACCTGCTAAAAATGGCAGAAAAAGTTTAAGTATAATAAAGGTTGAACAATAGTTCAACCTTTATCATTTTGAATATAATTAAAGGGGGCTTAGATGAAAAATACAGTTGTTGTTGGTGCTCAATGGGGTGACGAAGGAAAAGCAAAAATCACAGATTTACTTGCTCAAAATGCAGATGTAATTATTCGTTATCAAGGTGGTTGTAATGCAGGTCATACTGTTGTAGTTGACAATAAAACTTTCAAATTTCATCTAATACCATCAGGAATTTTATATAAAAATAAAATTTGTATGATAGGTCCTGGAACTGTTATACATCCAGAATCTTTTGAAAAAGAATTAAATGGATTAATTGAAGAAGGTATTAATGTTTCAAATCTTAAAATTAGTCCTTTAGCATCAATTACAATGCCTTATCATATTGAAATTGATGGATATTCAGAATCCAATGCCGGAAAAGGTAAAATAGGAACAACTAAAAAAGGAATTGGTCCAACATATACTGATAAATACGCAAGAATTGGATTAAAAATTCAAGATTTATATTCAGAAGAAACATTATCAGAAAAATTAGATATCATATTACCATTAAAAAATAAACAATTAGAAAAAGTATACGGATTAGAACCATATTCAAAAGAATGTATAACAGCATTATGTGAAAAATATGCAAAATTATTTAAACCATATGTTTGCTTTGAATGGCAAGATTTATTAAGAGAGCATAAAAAAGATACTATTCTTTTTGAAGGTGCTCAAGGGGTAATGCTTGATGTTGACTATGGAACTTATCCATTTGTAACCAGTTCAAATCCAATAAGTGGAGGTGCAGCTACAGGTTCTGGATATGGACCTAGAATGATTGATGATGTTATTGGGGTTTCAAAGGCTTATGTAACAAGAGTTGGAGAAGGTCCTTTTGTTACTGAGTTAAAAGATGAAACAGGAGATAAAATAAGAGAAATTGGCCATGAATTTGGTGTTACAACAGGACGACCAAGAAGATGTGGTTGGTTTGATGCTGTTATTATGAAATATGCTGTTTTAGTAGGAGGCCTTACATCTATCGCATTAACTAAGATTGATGTATTTGATTCTTTTGATGAAATAAAAGTTTGTACAGCTTATAAAGATACAAGAAACGGACAAATTTATACTTCATATCCAACGGATGTATTTATACATAAATATTTAGAACCAATATATGAAACACATGCCGGTTGGGGGGTGGACATAACTCAAATAAAAGAGTATGATAAATTACCTGAAAATGCTAAAAAATATCTTGAAAGATTGGAAGAACTTCTTGAATGTCCTATATCTATAATTAGTGTTGGACCTGATAGAGAACAAACAATTATAAAGTAGATAATTATATTAGGGGTAATTATGAAGAAGAAAGTTATTGGATTCGTACACACTCATTGGGATAGAGAATGGTATAGAGAATTTGAAGTCTTTCGAATGAGATTATTAAGAGTATTTGATAATATTCTTTCATTATTAGAACCCAATAAATTACCTTCATTCTATTTTGATGGGCAAACCTCTGCGATAGAAGACTATCTTGAAATTAGACCAGAAAAAAAAGATATTATAAAAAAACTTATAACAGAAAAAAAGTTATTTATAGGGCCATTTTATTGTTTAATAGATGAATTTCTAACAGATGAAAAAGTTATAAGAAAAAATTTAGAGATCGGTTTAGAATATTCAAAAAAAATGGGTTGCCATGATTTTATAGGTTATTTTGCTGATACTTTTGGTCATACACCTAATTTTATACCTATACTAAAAGAATACGGTATTAATACAGCAATTGTTTGGAGAGGTTGTGGCGAAATACCATCAGAATTTACTTGGGGAATAGATGAAAATACTTCTATAAATTGTATAAATTTAGTAAGAGGATATTTTAATGATTATATTTCATCTAATTTAGATATTGATAAAAAAGCTGAGTGTATAAAAAGTGAATTAGATAAAATAGCAAAATATTCAGGAGATGTTCTTTTAATGCCAATTGGTGGCGACCATTTGGGAGTACATTCTGATATTAAAAATATAGTAGAAGAAGTTAACAAAAGGCTTGATGATTATGAAATTGTATTAGGTTCTCTATTTGACTATATAGAGCTTGTTAAAGATAATTTTAAACAACATGAATATTATGGAGAATTAAGAGATAATTCAAAAACATTTACGCTTCAAGGAAGTTATTCTTCAAGATTAGATTTAAAAAGACTAAATATAGAAACAACACATTTGTTAGAAAAAGCAGACAGACTAAGAAAATATTTTAAGAATGAATCAAATAATTATGAACGATTAATAAACTATGCGTATAAGTTTTTACTTCAAAATCAAGCCCATGATTCAATTTATGGTTGTTCTTTAGATGATGTGCATAAAGAAGACATAGTACGTTATAAAAAAGTTCAACAAATAGCGAATACAATTATTGATGAAATTAAGTTCAACAATAGTATTATAGATACAGAAGTAATAAATTTAGGTCCCGATTATAAAGGAATTGTTGAATTTAAATCTACTAAAAAACTCAATGGGTATCAATTAATAAATACAGAAATGGGATTTGAAAAAAGTTTATTAACTGATACTCTAAAAGTACCAGTAACTGAAGATTTTACAGAAATTTATACATATCTAGGTCAAATTAATATAAAAGAAAAAGAAAGAAAAGATATACAAACAATTAAAGAAGAAACAGATGTATTTACTTCTGATAAATGTATTGGAAATTCTAAAATATTTTTATCTATAGAACGTGATGAAATAAAAATTGGAAATTATAAACTTAAATTTATCGACTATATAGATAAAGGAGACAGCTATAACGAAGGTCCAGATGAAAATGATAAGGGTAAATTGGGTAAAATTATTAACTCAAAAATTTTATATAATGGAGAAATTCGTTCTGCAATTCATTTTCAAATAGATTTAGGCGATATATTAAATGTAATAGTTTGTTTAGATACCCAATCAGAATTACTTAATTTTAATATTGACTGGGTTAATACATATACAAATCATAATTTACAAGTTGTAATAGAAACTAATAATAAAATTTATAACACATATTCTGAAGATACAAATATAATAATAAAACGAGAATTTAACCCTGATTATGATATTCGTCAAAACCTTCCTAAAAACAAAGGATTAGAAGCAAAAAATAATACAGCTCCAATGCAAAGAGGAGTTTGGGCTAATGGAATCGGTATTATAACAAAAGGTTTAACACAATACGAAATAAAAGGCCATGATATAGGAATATGTTTATTACGTTCAACAGATATTTTATCAAATCCTAAAAATCCAGCTCGAACAACTCCAGCAGGGCCACCAATTATGTTAAATGATTTAAAACAATTAGGAGAAAATACTGCAGAATTTTCTATCTATATAGGAGATCATGCAAGTCTAAAAACTATGATAGATACAATATACAACTACATAATTTAATAACTAAAGTTTTAAACTTTCAATATAAAGTATAAAACATCTCCAACCAAAGTATAATTTTTGTAAAAATTATCAAAGTTTTTAAAATTTGTGCCGTAATATAAAATGCAAGTCAAAAAATATTATAAGAAGGTAAGAAAATATGGCACAAGAAAACTTAGGCGCTTCATTATTTGGGCGTTCATCAGACATGGTTGGGAACGACCCTCTTGAGGAAATTTTTGCACTTAACCTGGGAGATTTCATATCCGAAAATCTTATCTCAGAAGATTTAGCTAAAAAAATCGGAAATAGTGACAAGAACAAAGCAGCTAAACTAAAAAATCAATTAAGCGAACTTGTTTCTGTATATTCTTTTAATAAAACTTTAAGCGTAATAGGCTTTAACTCAAAAGATGACTATATTATCTATAATTCTATTGCCAAAACAATGGCTCAAATATTAGAAGTTGATTTATGTCATGTTTATTTAAAAAAAGAATTCGCATGTGGACTTGAAAATACCGATAAAGATTTAGTATTTGCAGGCTCCTCTTTAGAAATTGAAGATAGCATATATTCAAAAAATATTGGATATAATTTTGATGAAATAAATCCAGTAACAGAATGCTATCAAAAAATCGAAACAGTTAGTATAATAAACCCTGATGACGGTTTTGCAGAATTAAAAGAAAAAAATGTAAAATTATTTGCAGCAATTCCAATGCATAACAATGCAAATGTAGTTGGAGTTTTAGTAATAGAATCATTTAAAGAAAAAACAATAAGGAAAGAATTTGTTGATTTAGTAGAAAAAATGTCAAGGTTATTTGGGACATCAATTTCTCTTCAAAATACAATCAATATAACAAATGAACTTATTGACAACCCTGAATCAGATATTACAGATTTACGACACATGAGAGCAGAATTAACAGCATTAATTGGAGATTTAGGAGATAACCAAGAAGCATTCGTTAAAGCTCTTGCAACTGCTGTTGATATCAAAGGTCAATATAGTGTTTCTCATTCAAGAAATACAGCAGAAATGGCTAAGTTAATTTCCACTGAGCTTGGATTGAATGAAAAAACAAAAGATCTAATATATTATGCAGGCTTATTGCAAAATATAGGTAAAATAACACTCCCAGAAGAACTTTTTGCAACTAAAGGCAAATTAAGCAAAGAAGATTGGGACAAACTAAAAGAATATTCAAATATTGGTGTAAACCTTCTTATGAACATTAACTTCATGTCAGAGGTTGTTCCATATATTTGTTATCAAAAAGAGCGTTACGACGGTTCTGGAGAACCAGAAGGACTTGCAAGAATGTCTATTCCATTAGGTTCTAGAATTATAGCTGTTGCTGATGCCTTCTGTGCAATGACATCTGATAGAGCATATAGAACAGCAATGACTAAAGATGAAGCATTAGCAATTATGAGACAAGAAGCAGGAACAAAATGGGACCCAATAGTTGTAGATGCTTTATATGACAGTGTTCATAAATAAATCTATATAAAATCTTTTTCCTTAAATACGGGGTGATAATCTATTATCACCCCTGTTGTTTATTTATTATTCAAATAGTTACAAACAGTTACAAAATACTGATGTATAATAACAACTGAGGGAGTATTATTATGGAATGTTTTGATTTAGGAATTATAGGTGGAGGACCGGCTGGCTATACTACAGCTCTATATGCTGCAAAGCAAGGTAAATCAGTAGTATTATTTGAAAAAGATGAAATAGGTGGAACATGCTTAAATAGAGGTTGTATTCCAACAAAAATTTATCTTCATGCCTCTCACGTATATCAAGAAATTAAAGATGCAAGTAAAATCGGAATTTTTTCAGATAATACAAATTTTGATTTTGAAAAAATATCAGAACATAAAAATAATACAATCCAAAAAATTAGAAAATCATTAGAACTAATGATAAAACAAGCTGGTATAATAGTTGTAAAAGAAGAAGCAAAAATTCTTACAAAAGATACAATAGAAGCAAATAATATTAAATATAATTGTAATGAAATAGTTATTTGCACAGGTTCAAAGCCAAAAGAAATTAAAGGGCTTGAATTTGATCATGACTTTATAATAAATTCTGATGACATACTTAATCGAAATCAACTACCAAAGGAAATACTTATAGTAGGATCAGGAGCAATTGGAATTGAATGGGCAAGAATTTTATCTAGTTTTGATGTAGAAGTTATATTAACAGAAATTGCACCAAAACTTATCCCTCTTGCTGATTGGGAAGTTTCTAAAAGAATTGAACGTCAATTTAAAATGAAAAAGATAAAATATTATACAGAAACATCAATAAAAACTATTGAAAACAAAAAAGTTACTTTATCTAACGATGAAATCATAGAACCTGATTGTATCCTTGTAGCAGCAGGTAGAGAAGTTGTAAAAAATAAAGGAGTTGAAAGATTAGAAGGAATAAAAATAATTGGTGATGCAGCAGGAGAAATTCAACTAGCACATTATGCAACAAGCCAAGCAAAAGAATTAGTTCTAAATATTCCTTATAACAAAGAATTAATTCCTTCTGTTATATATGGAACCCCCGAAATAGCTTGGATAGGAAAATGTTTTAAATCAAAAGAAGAAGAAACTGGATATAATGTTGTAGTATATCCAATCTCTGCACTTGGGAAAGCCCATTGTGACGGTTGTATTGATGGGTTTATAAAAATAATATCTAAAGATAAAAAAATTGTAGGAGCACATATAATATCACCAGAAGCATCGGCTCTTATCCAGCAAATAACAATTGCTATGCAAAATAATATTACTGTAGATAAATTGAAAGAAGTATGTTTTGCTCACCCAACATATTCAGAAGGTATTTTTGAAGGGATAATGCAATTATGAGAAGATTACCAGACTATTTAAAAAGAAACATTATAGATAATGAACAAACTAAAACTGTAAGACGCATATTAAAGACCAAATGCCTAAATACAGTATGTGACGGAGCAAGATGCCCTAATAAAAATGAATGTTATGGTAATCATACAGCCACATTTTTAATAATGGGAAATGTTTGTACTAGAAACTGTAGGTATTGTAACATTTCAACTGCAAAACCAGGTCCACTAGATAAAGATGAGCCCAAACATATTGCTGAAGCAGTAAATGAGCTAGGACTCAAATATGTAGTTATAACTTCTGTTACAAGAGATGATCTTCCTGATGGTGGAGCTAATCATTTTGCAGAATGTATAAAAGAAATTAGAAATCTATCATCAGATATAAAAATCGAAATTCTAACACCTGACTTTTTAAGAAAAGAGGGGGCATTAGATATTATTATTGAATCACAGCCAGATGTATTTAATCATAATATTGAAACAACTAGAAATATTTTTAAAACAGCTAGACCACTGGGCGATTATAATCGTTCTCTAGAAGTTTTAAAATACATAAAAGATAATAGCAATATTAAGACTAAATCAGGTTTAATGGTTGGTTTGGGTGAAACTTTTGAAGATATTGAAAATACACTAATTGACTTAAAAAGTGTTGGTTGTGATATTCTAACAATAGGTCAATATATTCAACCCTCAAAACAACACTTAGAAGTTAGCAAATATTATACCTTAGAAGAATTTGAAGAATTAAAACATATAGCAGAAAAAATCGGACTAACAAAATACCAAATAGGTCCATTAGTCCGAAGTTCATATAATGCTAAATTTTTAAATGAATAATAAATTATGCCTTTTTAGGAGCTGGCCATTCAAATTTTTGTCCTTTACCTAATTCTCCAGGTCTAGCAATTGCAGGTTTTTGAGATTCTGTACTCATCTGAATTTTTGAATCAACTGAACCAGCTTTACCTGCTTCTCCTTTATTTACACCTGAATTTATTGTGTAAACATTATCAGTAATATCCTTAGTTTTATTATTTTCAGAATAATAAACAATATGAGATATTTTATACATTGGTTGTTTAGTAGAATTATCAATACCTACGAAAGTATAAGTATAAACAGTCTCTTTACCTTTTTCTTTATTACCAGTACCATCAGTAACTTTAAAGGACTCTGGATATCCATCTGAATTATTTTTACCAACTTCAGACACTTCACCATCAATATTTAAAGTCTGTATAGTTTTATTAACAGCTAAAGCCTTAGAAGCCTTATCAGTAGGATCTGCTGGCCCTACTGGATTAGCTGGATCTACTGAACCTGCTGGATCAGTTGGCTTTTCAGGTTTTTCTGGATCTGTTGGTTTATCTGGTTTTTCAGGTTTTTCTGGATCTGTTGGTTTATCAGATTTAGCTGTTTGCTCTGGATTTACAGTAGGTGTTGTATTTACTGTTGTAAAGTAACGGCTTAAGTTAGTAAAATAATTTTGGAATGGGAATTGTAAATTAGCTTGAAGGCTAGCCTGTTGAGGTCTAGCTTTTTTAAACAAGCCAGATAAAGCCCAAAGACCTAAGCCCCTAACGGCAGAACCAATTCCCCAAGATAAAAATCCTGAAGACCAAGATTGCGTATAACCACCACCAATAAAGACATTAACTTCTTTTTTTGATGGAATACCTCTAAATGCCATATCATAATCACCATTTTCAAGCCAACCACCACCTATACCATATTTTTTTGCATCACTAACGCCATAATTACCGTTATTAATCCAAGTACTAAATGTATTATAGGGAGATGAAAATCCACCACGTCTATAATCAGTCATGATAATGGCTCCTATTTAGAGTTTTACTATACATATATAAAGTATATACAAAATATATAATTGACTTTTTTATAACCATTTGTAACAAAATTGTTACATTAATAAAAAAATTAAGCTATATCTAACTTATAAACACGGGATTGTATATTTAATTAAAATAATGTATCATTGATTAGAGGTGATTTATGAACAATAAAGTTGTAGTTTTAGAGAATGAAACAGAAGCAGCAGAATTAATAAGAAATTATTTATCAGAAATAGAAGATATCGAATTAGATAAAATATATACGGACTATGATGAAGGAGTAGAATATTGTAAAAATACAAAGCCACATATTGTTATATATTCAACTACTGAAAATAAAATAACAAATAAAAATATTATTACACAACTTGCAGATAAGAATATTAATACAATAGTTTTATCCTCTAATTACACAACAAACTTAGTAATAGAAGCTCTAAGATATGGAGCAAAAGATTTTATCTCAAAACCAATTATAAAAAAAGATTTTATCAATTCAATAAAAAAATGCTGCAAAGAAATGGTAAAAACAATTAATAAATCCAATATAATATCAATATATTCCAATAAGGGAGGTATTGGTAAAACAACTATAGCAACTAATTTAGCAGTAGAATTTGCAAGACAAACAAGAGAAAAAGTTGTACTAGTAGATTTAAATTTACCATTAGGAGATATTACAACATTTATAAATATTAAACCATCAGTAACAATAACATCAGCTATTGAAACAGCAACACACAAAGGAGCAGAAGCAGTATTCAATGCCTGTAAACAATATAAAGATACAAGTTTATATGTACTAGCAGAACCTATATATATGGAAGAGAGCCATACAATGACTCCAACACATATATATAAATTATTTGAATATTTAAGAGAATCATTCTCATATATATTAGTAGATGTTGGAACAAATGTAGATAAAACTAATATAAAAATATTAGAACTATCAGATTTAATATTATTAGTATCTATTGTAAACCTTCCTTTAATTAGAAATTGTCAAAGATGCTTAGACCTATTTAACAATCTATGTTTTGATGAGAATAAAACAAAAATAATAATAAATAGATATTTAGAAAATGATGAAATAAAAATAGAAGATGTCGAAAAAGTTTTAAATCAAAATATATATTGGAAGATTCCCAATAACTATTTTACAATTATGTCATCAATAAATAAAGCAATGCCTGTATGTGAAATCAATGAAAATTCAAATGTTACATTAAGTTTCAGTGGTTTAGCTAGCAAATTAACTGAAGATATAATTGCAAAAGATTTTATAATTAACCAATAATCACTATAAAAACAAAAGTATGCATGCCAATTAATTGTATTTTTTACAATTAATTAACCAAAAAACACATACTTCAACCACTAAACTATTAAATGTAGTAAATACACTTTATCTATAAATCAGAATACATAAGCCTTTTAAAGAATATTAAATAAGTGTAACAAAAACACTTGACAAATAAATAGTTATGTATCATAATATAATTGTTAAATGAAGTGTAGATTAAACACTTAATTAACAAACGAAACGGAGGCTACTATGAAAGTTGCTAAGATAAATAATAATAATTTTAATAATATAAAGTTTAGAGAAAATGTTGCAAGTTCTTCTATGAATAATAGAGATGCTGGATTGATGATTCAATCTCAAAGTGCAGCAGTAAAATTTGCAAGAGAAAGATATATTGCTCAAGAAGCAAATTCAGTTAACTCTAGTCCTATTAAATCATTAGGATACAAGTTATATAGAACATTTGGGTATTTAACCAACCATGAAACTCCAAAAAGCAACAAATCATTAAATGTTGTTGCATAAGTTACACATAATAGATAAATATATTAATTAACAGAACACATAAAACACCAAGTTACTTTTTTTAAAGTAACTTTTTTTTATTAATTATCTTTTCTTTTTTTGCCAAAAATAATATGCTGGCACACCTACTAAAGTAATAAGTAGACCTGGTAGTGTATATGTTGGCTTAAATATTGTCAAACAAATAATTATATAACCTGTAATCAATAGGTATATGATAGGAATTATTGCATTTATTTTAAAATTAGTTTCAATATTTCTTTTTCTGTACAAGAATAATCCAAATATTGTTATCCAATAAAAAATTAAGGTAGTATAAATTACATAATCTAAAAGTTGAGTATAATTTCCCCATAAGACTAATATTGATACCCATAAACATTGAATCCACAAAGCATTATGAGGGACTCTTGTATTCCTATCAATTGCAGCAAGACCTCTAAAAAAGGATCTGTCTTTAGCCATTTTATAATAGACTCTAGAACCTGCAAGTATAATACCATTTGCACTACCAAATGCTGATATCATAATAATAATTGCAGCAATAACTTTACCCCAATGCCCAAAAATAATAGACATTAATTGTGCTGCAACAATATCTTCTGGAGCATTTTGGATTAAATTAATAGGAATAGCTGTTACATATATACTATTAATTAGAAAATATAATGCTAAAACTAACAAAGAACCCATAAATAATGCTTTAGGAATAGTTTTAGGGGCATCTTTTATATCTCCAGATACAAATGTTATATTATTCCAAGTGATTGAAGCAAATAAAGCTCCAACAGTAGCCGTACCAATAAGATTAATAGTAGATAAATTCCAATTAACTGGAACTTGAAAATTTATATGTAGAGTATCAAAGTTACAACCAAATATAATCCCTAAAAGAATTATACCAATCATTGATATAACTTTAGTTACTGTAAATATATTTTGTGTAATTACACCGTGTTTTAGACCTCTAGAATTGATAAATGTTAAAAAAATCACCACAAAAACAGTAAATAATTTTTGAGTTGATATATGAAATATCCCAAGATGAGAAATATATCTATTTGCACTTATAAATGGAATTAAAAGACCAATAAATTTTGAAAAAGCTGTACAGACAGCAGCAATTATACCTGTTTGTATAACTAAAAAGGTAGTCCAACCATATAAAAATGCAACCACATCATTATATATTTTTTTTAAATAAACATATTGTCCACCCTCTTCTGATATATTTGAAGCTAATTCAGCAAAAGACAATGCACCACACATAGTTACAATAGCAGCAATAATCCATACTAGCATAAGTAAGAAGCCTGATTGAACTTGCCTTGCTATATCAGCAGATACAATAAAAATACCACACCCAATCATTGAGCCTGCAACTAATGATATTGAATCTGATAATGATAGTTTATGTTTATACGCCATGTACTTAAAATAATACAAACATATATTACATACAAATTTGAACACAAATTGTTCTAGAACGATTTTTATTATCAAAATCTATTAATACAATTTGTTGCCAATGACCTAAAAATAGAATTCCATCTACAACAGGAATTGTAACAGAACTACCTATCATCGAAGCTAAAATATGAGCATTACCATTACCATCATGCCAAGTTTCATCATGATGGTAATTATATCCATAAGGAGCAATTTTTGAAAAAACTTCAGGTAAATCTTTTAATAATCCCGGCTCATATTCGATTGTTGTAATTGCTGCAGTACTACCAGCAACAGAAACTATTACTGTAGCGTTTTTAACTAAATTTCTATTTAAACAATTTTCTACACTCTTTGTAATATCGATAATATCAGTAAAACCTTCAGTATTTACTGTAAACATTTCATTTACAACACCCATAATATAAACTCCTTAATGACGATGGGTATATCATATCATAGAAACTTAAATTATGCACTTTACAATATTATATTGAAGCCCCTAAACCATTTTTAATTTTATCTAAAGCCTTTTTAGAACCTGCAGTTTCTCTTGCATATTGTTCGACGAATGTAATTGACTCAACATCTCTAGCTATTGCATTTTGTAAATCAACAATATCATTAGGTTTTAGTTTTGCGATAATAGAATCTTCATTACCTTTATTAACTTGCTTCAACAAAATTTGTGATTTCATATCAAATCCAGGGAAACCATTGTTCATAAAATACCAACGATGAAATTGCTGTATAAAATAATATATATCTATATCTTTATCATCTAAAATAAACATAGAATCTGTTTTAAAACTAATTTTTCTAAATACTACAAAATTAAAAATTAAAGCCCTTAGACCTTTATACGAAGTTATTAAACCTGGTTCTTCACCAACTAATTCTAAGCATTTTTTTGCATTTGACATTTTATAAACTTTAGTTCTGTGTTTTATTATATAATCAATTAGCAAATTAGTATCATTTTTATATTTTTTTAAAATTGATTTAATTTCGTCATTTAATTCAGTTTTCTTCTTATCTATTTGAGCTTGAACAACAACAGAACAACCATTACGATTATTTTTTAAGTGATTTTTATTTTTATGAAGGAAGAAATTAAGCTGCATTGTTATAACTTGTTCTTGACACCTTAATAAAAACAAGCTAGCCTTTTTAAATAAATTTATAAAACTTAAGATTCCCATATTTATATAAAGTGTTTAATTATAAAATTATTGACAAAGTTGTAACATTTTTTTATATTACCTAATAATAATTAAATAGTAAGGCAATTTACAAAATTAAAAATATAGATTACTTTAAACATCGAAGGGGGCTATTTATGAATAAGAATATCGCAATAATTTTAGCAATATTAATTTTACCAATCTGTTTTTATTACTACCTTGATAAATCTCAAACAGCATCAGCTAGTAAAATTAGTAATAATAAACCAGCTATAATAAAGTTTTCATCAGATATGTGTAGTGAATGTCAAAAAATGGATAAAATTGTAAATCAGATTTATCCAAAATATTCAGATAAAATTGAATTGATTAAAATACCAGTACAAAAACAAACTAAAGAAAATTTAGCAATGATAAAAAAATATAATGTAACTTTAGTTCCTACATTAGTATTTAAAAAATCAAATGGACAAACAATGTCTAAATTTGAAGGTTCAATGACAAATTCTGAATTCGAAGGTTATTTAAAAAGGTTATTAAATGAATAATTTATATAATATTTTTACAACTTCACTAGTCGCAGGAAATGCTAAGATAATATTACTTTTAGTTTCTTTTTTAGGTGGTGTAATTGCATCTATATCACCTTGTTCGCTTGCGATGTTGCCAGTTGTAATAGGGTATATAGGTGGTTATGCAAACCAACCTCTCTCAAAAACAGTTGTTCAATTATTTTCTTTTATAATAGGAACTGCAATAGTTTTTTCAACTATTGGAATAATATGCGCTTTAACTGGTAAGGTTTTTGTTTCTATTGCAGGAAATTACTTTATGTTAATTATTGCTGCAATACTTATGATTATGGGATTAAACCTTGTTGGAATACTTGATCTTCAAATTCCAAGTTTAGTTAATAAAATTCCACAATCAAAAGGAAATAGTATTTTCTTGTATCCTATGCTTCTAGGTGCAACATTTGCAATTGCAGGAACACCTTGTTCTACTCCTATTCTTGCAGGAATTATGAGTATTGCATCTGTCTCCAGTAATATAATTATTGCTATATCTATGTTATTTCTATTTTCAATAGGGCAAGGTATTATTCTAGTTATTGCTGGAGTATTTACATCATTAATAAAACAATTCGGAAAAGTTATAGAATTTTCAGAAATTTTATTAAAAATTAGTGGGGTTATATTAATATTAGCTGCTTTATGGTTTTATTACAAAATATTTATACCATTTTTCTAAATTAATTTAATTAATTCCTGAATTGTTGTATCATAATCAACTTTTAAATCTGTTGACTGTTTCAAAAATTCATTAATTTTATCCATTTTTGAAATTGCTTCATCACACATTGGGTCTGAACCCCTTACATAAGCTCCAATATTAATCAAATCTTCATTCTTTTTATAAACAGCAAGTAAATTCCTAATTTTTCCTGCAGCATCACGATGTTCTTTTGTTGTAATATCAGGCATTACCCGACTTAATGACTGAAGGACATCTACAGCAGGATAATGATTTCTGTGAGCTAAGTCTCTTGATAGAACAATATGACCATCCAGAATACTTCTTGATGTATCAGAAATAGGTTCATTGAAATCATCACCTTCAACTAATACTGTATATAATCCTGTTATTGTTCCTTTATCGTTATTACCAACTCTTTCCATTAATTTAGGCATTAATGCAAAAACAGATGGAGTATATCCTCGTGTTGCTGGAGGTTCACCAACTGCAAGTCCAACTTCTCTTTGAGCCATTGCAATACGAGTTACACTATCAAGCATAAATAAAACATCTTTTCCTTTATCTCTAAAATATTCAGCAATAGTTGTTGCAACAAATGCCGCTTTAATCTTTACCAATGATGGTTGCT